>NZ_JAPTFQ010000030.1:0-50550 GCF_030985535.1 Stenotrophomonas sp. Sm2128 | reverse complement strand
GGCGTGAGCCGCATGGATGCGGCGACCGAGCTTACATGGACGTACTTGCAGCGTCCCCTGCGTGGCCCACCCCGCCCGGCCACGCGCGGCTGTTGCTTTCATGACCCCTCCACCAGCCACGAGGGGCTCCGCCGTTGGCCGTATCCGCGCCGAAGGCGCGATAATGACCGGATGGAAACCGTCCGCATCGCCACCCGCAAGAGCCCGCTCGCCCTCTGGCAGAGCGAACACGTCGCCGACCGCCTGCGCCAGGCCCATCCCGGCTTGCATGTGGAACTGGTGCCGATGAGCACCCGCGGCGACGAAGTGCTCGACCGTTCGCTGGCCGCCATCGGTGGCAAGGGCCTGTTCCTGAAGGAGCTGGAGCTGGCCATGCTGCGCGGTGAGGCCGACTGCGCGGTGCACTCGCTGAAGGATGTGCCGATGGAACTGGATGCGCCGTTCGCGTTGCCGGCAATGCTGACCCGTCACGATCCCGCCGATGGCTTCGTCTCCAACCTGTACGCCTCGCTGGACGCGCTGCCGATCGGTGCGCGGGTCGGGACCTCGTCGCTGCGTCGCCAGGCGCAGCTGCGCGCGCTGCGACCGGACCTGGAACTGCTCGACCTGCGCGGTAACGTCAACACCCGGCTGGCCAAACTCGACAACGGTGGCTACGACGCCATCGTGCTGGCCGTGGCCGGCCTGGAGCGTCTGGGTCTGGGCGAGCGCATCGTCGCGCGCCTGCAACCGCCGCAGTGGCTGCCAGCCCCGGCGCAGGGCGCGGTGGCGGTGGAGTGCGATAGTGGCAATGCGCGTCTGATGGCGTTGTTCGCCCCGCTTGATGACGCGGCCACGCGTGCCTGCGTGGAAGCCGAGCGGGCGATGAACCGTGCGTTGCATGGCAGCTGCCACGTGCCGGTGGCGGCCATCGCGCAGTGGCAGGGCGATGACCTGCACCTGCAGGGGCTGGTTGGCAGCGCCAGCGACGGCCGTGCGGTGCGCGCCGAAGCCGTGGGCCCAGGCAGTGATCCGGAAGCGCTGGGCCAGCAGGTGGCGAAGATGCTGCTGGATGCCGGTGCCGGCGAACTGCTGAACGTCTGAGCCATCGCAGGTCGTGCCGGCCAGCGGCCGGCACCACCGGAAGAAGAACGGGCGCCCTTGGCGCCCGTTTCTTACTTGAACTTGTAGACCACGTTCATCGTCGTCAGCGTATCGGTCTTGCGCTTGTCCTCGGCCACGTCACTGTTGTAACGCGCCTGCCAGCCGGCCTTCAGCGCCAGGTGCTCGTTCATGCTCACCGACACGCCGAAGTCGTTCTGGCCGAAGGTGTTGTACGAACCGGATTCGACCAGCAGGGTGTTGACCAGGTCGGTGTTGTCGGTCAGCGAGTACTTCATGTCGAACAGGCCGCGGCCGATCATGCCGGTGCGGGTGCGGTCGTCCTCGGTGCTGTGGGTGCGGCGCACACCGGGGCCGATCTGCGCGTCGAACGAGAAGCGCTCGGTGTTCCACAGGCGGGTGCCGTAACCCAGACCGAACGAGCTCTGGCGGTCGTAGGTGGCGAAGTCGTCGCGCTCTGTACGCACCGTGGCCGTCAGCTGGCGGTGCTCGCCCAGCTGCAGCGCGCTGCCGGCACTGCCGGTGTAGCGGTTGGCGGTGGTGTTGTTGCGGCGGGTAGTGGTGCCGTCGTCGCGGGTCTCGGTCACCTTGGAGCTGGAACGCAGGCCGGCCAGGTCCATGCTGTGCACCCAGTCGCCGTCGGTGTAGCGCAGGCGCAGGCGGCCGTTGAAGCTCTCGGTGCTGCTGTTGCCGCGTGCCGAGGCGAAGCCGAGCTCGCCGCCGCTGCCGCTCCACGGCGAAGACATCGCCGCCAGTTCGGAGGCATCCTGTGCATACGCGAGCGGCGCGCACAGCAGCAGGGGGATCAGCAGGGACACGCGCAGGGACATCGGGGCTTCTCCGAAGCGGTTGACAGCCGGTGATGATACTGGAAGCGTGATGGCGGTCAGAATCGATCCAAGGCGCGCTTCAGCAGACGTTGCCGCGGACGCCTATTCAGGGCAGATCGATACGCAATGCCGGGTCGTTGAAGCGCGAATAGCGCAGGCGCAGCTGGAAACTGCGGCCATTGCTGCTGCCGCTGCGCACGATCTGCCGTGGCAGGCCCTGGGCGTCCACCCAGTACTCCAGGCGTTCGCCGGCCTGCGCGCCGCGCAGGCGGTAGTGACGGGTCTCAACTCCATCCAGCGATTGGCTGCCCAGGTCTTCGGCCTGCAGCTCGGCAGGCAGGGCGTCGGCCGGCAAGGGATTGCGCCACTGCTCCAGCAGGCCCGGCGGGGTGGGAACCTGGCGGATCGCACCGTCGGCCTGCAGGAACATGGTGTCGCCAATGATCGTCTGCGGCCCGCCCGGGGTCTGCACCCGGAAGCGGTCGGGAGCGACGAAGTCCATGGCACTGCGCACCGGCTGCGGCGCGCCCAGCACCTCCAGCTCGGCATGGAAACTGCCCAGGGCAGCAAAGCGTTGGCTGGCGCCCAGTACGGCCTGGGCCGGATCTGCCGCGGGCACGGGGGCTTCGGTCCTGGCCGGCGCCGGTGCGCGATCGCAGGCAGCCAGCAGCAGGCAGACCAGCAGGGACAGGGCGGGCAACCGGCGCATCGGGCATTCCATGGGGGTGGGGGCGACCACGATAGCCCAAACGTCCCACACAAGACCCGCGACTCGGACATAATCGGGGGTATGGACCGATACGAACGCATCACCGCCCTGCATCGTCTGCTCAAGTCCGCGCGCTATCCGGTGACGGTGGCGACCCTGCAGGACAAGCTCGGTTGTTCCCGTGCCACCGTCTACCGCGACCTGGCCTTCCTGCGCGATGCGCTGATGGCACCGATCGAGGGCGACGGCGAGGCCGGCTTCCGCTACCAGGCCGACGAGAGCGACCGCTTCGAACTGCCTGGCCTGTGGCTCAGCTCGGAGGAGCTGCACGCCCTGCTGGCCTCGCAGCACCTGCTGGCGCGTACCGGCGGCGGCGTGCTGTCCTCGGTGCTGGCGCCGCTGCAGCAGCGTATCGAGAGCCTGCTGGCTGCCCAGGCCGGTGTCTCCAACTGGCCGGTGGACCGTGTGCGGGTAATCCCGCACCGCGGCCGCAAGTTCGATGAAGGCAGCTTCCGCAGCGTGGCCTCGGCGGTGCTGGAGCGCCGCCAGCTGGCGTTCGAGTACCGTGCCCGTTCCACCGACGAGCCGACCAAGCGCACCGTCTCGCCGCAGCGCCTGACCCATTACCGCGACAACTGGTACCTGGATGCCTGGGACCATGACCGCGAAGCCCTGCGCAGCTTCGCCGTGGACCGCATCCACAAGGCGCGCGTGGTCGACAGTACTGCGCGTGACGTCGCCGACAGCGAGCTGGACGAGCAGCTGGGTGCCAGCTACGGCATCTTCTCCGGTGCGCCGAAGGGCTGGGCGACCATCCTGTTCAGTGCCAAGGCCGCGCGCTGGGTGGCCGACGAGCATTGGCACTCCAAGCAGCAGGGCCGCTTCCTTGCCGATGGCCGCTATGAACTGAAGGTGCCGTACAGCGTCTCACGCGAACTGCTGATGGACGTGCTGCACTACGGCTCGGATGCCGAAATCGTCGAGCCGGTGATGCTGCGCGAGCAGGCCAAGGCGCTGCTTGAGCTGGCCCTGAGCAACTACGAAAAATCCTGACACTCCCCCCGAGAACTCCTCCGCCCATGAAGAAGACCCTGTTGCTGCCCCTGCTCGCCGCTGCGCTGGCCCTGACCGCCTGCGGCAAGTCCGGCGAGCCCTCGCAGAAGCTGGTGGTGGCCGCCACGGCCGTGCCGCATGCCGAGATCCTTGAGGTGGTCAAGCCGATCCTCAAGCAGGAAGGCGTGGACCTGGACGTGCGCGTGTTCAACGACTACGTGCAGCCCAACGACCAGCTGGTGCAGAAGCAGGTGGACGCCAACTACTTCCAGACCGAGCCGTACCTGGATGCCTACAACCGCGATCGCAAGACCGATCTGGTGAAGGTGATCGGCGTGCATATCGAGCCGTTCGGTGCCTATTCGCGCAAGGTCAAGTCGCTGGCCGAGCTGCGCGACGGTGCCGACGTGGTGATCCCGAACGACCCGAGCAACAACAGCCGCGCGCTGATCCTGCTGCACAAGGCCGGCGTGATCGAGCTGAAGGATCCGGCCAACGCGCTGTCGACCCTGCGTGACATCACCGCCAACCCGAAGAACCTGAAGTTCCGCGAGCTGGACTCGGCGATGCTGCCGCGCGTGCTGGACCAGGTCGACCTGGCCCTGATCAACACCAACTACGCGCTGGATGCGGGCCTCAACCCGACCAAGGATGCACTGGCGATCGAGAGCAAGGACTCGCCGTACGTGAACTTCCTGGTCGCGCGGCCGGACAACAAGGACGACGCCCGCGTGCAGAAGCTGGCCAAGGCCCTGACCAGCCCGCAGGTGAAGGCTTTCATCGAGACCAGGTACAAGGGCGCGGTGCTGCCGGCGTTCTGACCGGCGCTACGGACGTTCTGGCCATGCGGTCGTGCCGGCCACTGGCCGGCAATCTGCAAACGCCGCCAAGGATCATGGGGTTGCCGGCCAGCGGCCGGCACGACCTTCAGTCGACGTGGAAGGCGAGGGTGGCCGCCACGGCCTGCTGCCAGCCTGCATAGAGTTTCTCGCGCCGCGCCACTTCCATCTGTGGCTCGAAGCGCCGGTCCAGGCCCCATTGCGCGGCGATCTGCTCGCGGCTGGACCAGAACCCGACGGCCAGACCGGCCAGGTAGGCCGCGCCCAGCGCGGTGGTCTCGGTCAGCCGCGGCCGCAGCAGAGGCACCCCAAGGATGTCGGCCTGGAAGCCGGCCAGGAAATCGTTGCCGATCGCACCGCCGTCGGCGCGCAGTTCGGTCAGCGCGATGCCCGCATCGGACTGCATCGCATCAAGCACGTCGCGGGTCTGGTAGGCCATCGCCTCCAGCGCGGCACGCACGAAGTGTGCCTTGCGGGTGCCACGGGTCAGGCCGAACATCGCGCCGCGCACATCGCTGCGCCAGTAGGGCGCGCCCAGGCCGACGAATGCTGGCACCAGATACGCGCCGCCGCTGTCCGGCACCTGCGCGGCCAGTGCCTGGCTGTCGCTGGCACGCTCGATCATGCGCAGGCCGTCACGCAGCCACTGCACCACCGAGCCGGCGATGAAGATCGAGCCTTCGAGTGCATATTCCACGCGCCCGTCCAGGCCCCAGGCAATGGTGGTCAGCAGGCCGTTGCGCGAGCGCACCGCCTGCGTGCCGGTGTGCATCAGCATGAAGCAGCCGGTGCCATAGGTGTTCTTGACCATGCCCGGCTGGAAGCAGGCCTGGCCGAACAGCGCCGCCTGCTGGTCTCCGGCGATGCCGGCGATCGGGATCGGGTGGTCGAAGAAGAACTGCGGCCGGGTGTGCGCATACACCGTGCTGGAATCGCGCACCTGCGGCAGCATCGCGCGGGGTATGTCCAGCAGCGCCAGCAGGTCGTCATCCCAGTCCAGCGTGTGGATGTTGAACAACAGCGTGCGTGCGGCGTTGCTGTAGTCGGTCACATGCGCCTGGCCGCCACTGAGGTTCCATACCAGCCAGCTGTCAATGGTGCCGAACAGCAGCTCGCCACGCTCGGCGCGTTGCTGCGCACCTTCCACGTGGTCGAGGATCCAGCGCACCTTGGTGGCGGAAAAATAGGCGTCGATCAGCAGGCCGGTGCGTTCGCGGACCAGTGCCTCATGCCCGTCGCACTTCAGTCGCTCGCAGATGGCATGGCTCTGCCGCGACTGCCAGACGATGGCGTTGTGGATCGGCTGGCCGGTGGCGCGGTCCCAGACCACGGTGGTCTCGCGCTGGTTGGTGATGCCCAGCGCGGCGATATGACGCGGGTCGATCTGTTCGCGGCTGAGCAGTTCGGTCAGCGTGGCATAGACACTGGTGAGGATCTCGCGCGGGTCATGCTCGACCCAGCCGGGCTGCGGGAAGATCTGCGCGAACTCGCGCTGCGCACTGCCGACGATGTCGCCAGCACGGTCGAACAGGATCGCGCGCGAACTGGTGGTGCCCTGGTCGATGGCCAGCACGTAGCGGGGCGTCATGCAGCGTCTCCGGTGGCGATGGGGAAATCCTAATGCATCGATCGCGTCGCGCGCGGCCACCCTGGTAGCTGCCAACCTTGGTTGGCACACGTGGCAACACGGGGGGTCAGAGCCCTTTCCCTGGGAAAGGGATCCGACCCCCCATCCACGCCTGCAGCCGCGCCACCTGCGCCGCATCCAGCCGCAGCCCCAGCTTGCTCCGCCGCCACAGCACGTCCTCGGCGCTACGCGCCCATTCGTGGTCGCGCAGGAAAGCCACTTCCCGCGCATGCAGGCCGCCGCCAAAGTCCTCGCCGAGATCGTTCACACCCCTCAGGCCGTGCAGCAGCTCCGCGCTGCGGCTGCCGTAGGCGCCGGCCCAGCGGCGCGCAATCTCTGCGGGCAGCCACGGTGCCAGTGCCTGCAGGCGCGAGCACGCCTGCGTGGCGTCGCCCCAGTCGCTGCCCGGCAGTGGGTGGCCCGTTGCCGTCCATGCCGGTCCCATCTGCGGCAGGGCGGGGCGCAGCAGGTCCAGCGCTTCTTCGGCCAGCACGCGGTACGTGGTCAGCTTGCCGCCCAGCACATGCAGCGCGGGCGCCGGGTCGGACTGCAACTGCAGGCGGTAGTCACGGCTCAGCTTCGCTGCACGCGGATCTGGATCGGCAAGTAGCGGGCGTACCCCTGCGAACTGCCAGACCACGTCCTGCGGGGTGATCGGCTCGCGCAGGTAGTGGTTGGCGGCCTCGCACAGGTAAGCCACCTCCGAAGGCAGCACGCTGCACCGGGCCGGGTCGCCACGGTAGTCGGTGTCGGTGGTGCCGACCAGCAGGTGGTCGTGGGCGAACGGCAGCAGGAACACCACGCGGCCATCGGGCTGCTGAAGCAGGCAGGCGCTGTCGTCGGGCCAGGGCCGGCGCAGCACGATGTGGCTGCCCTGTACCAGGCGCAGGGCGGGGCCGCCATCGCGCGCCTGCATACGTTCCAGCAGGCCTCCTGCCCAAGGGCCGGCTGCATTGGCAACGGCCTGGGCGATCACCGTTTGCTGCCGGCCGTCGGTGGCTTCCAGCGTGGCCTGCCAACGGCCCAGCACAGGGCGCAGTTCAATGCAGCGGCTGCGCACATGTACCCGTGCGCCACGCCGGGCGGCATCCAGCGCATTGAGCAGTACCAGCCGCGCGTCATCGACCTGCGCATCGGCGTAGCTGAAGGCCTGCCGCAGCGCCGGGGAGAGCCAGGGGCCAAGCGGGTCGCGTTGCAGGTCCAGTGCGCGCGAGGCGGGAAAACTCGGGCTGCGCCGGCCCAGATGGTCATACAGCCACAGGCCCGCGCGCAGCATCCAGCGCGGTCGCAGGTGGGGTTCCCATGGCAGCACGAAGCGCAACGGACGGACCAGATGGGGGGCCTGGCGCCGCACCACTTCGCGTTCACCCAGTGCCTTGCGCACCAGTCCGAACTCGCCCTGTTCAAGGTAGCGCAGGCCGCCGTGGATCAGTTTGCTGCTGGCGCTGGAGGTGTGTGCGGCCAGGTCATCCTGCTCGCACAACAGCACCCGCAGGCCGCGGCCGGCCGCATCGCGGGCGATGCCGGCGCCGTTGATGCCGCCACCGATCACCAGCAGGTCGACGTCGTCCATCGCGTCTCCGTGTCCTGTGTGTGCGTAGAGTCGACTGACAGTTGACTGCCTTTTGTAGAGTCGAGGCATGCTCGACTTTTGAAAGAGCAGTCGACTGACAGTCGACTCTACAGAACGCGGGTGACGGAAACGACGACGGGCCCCGCAGGGCCCGTCGCGTTACATCAGTGAAGCCGGTGCTGCCTGGATCAGAAGCGGGCACCGATGCCGAAGCCGACGGTCCACGGATCCATCTTGGCTTCGCCGATCTTCTCGCCGCCGACCTTCACGTCCGGACGCGAACGCATGTAGCGGGCATCGGCACGGGCGAACCAGGTGGAGTTGATGTTCATGTCCACGCCGACGGTGCCGATCACGCCCTTGGCGTCCTTGAGGCGGATGTCGGAGCTGCTGCCGTCGGCCAGCGTTTCATTGCTGAAGCTGGACTGGTAGTAGCCCACGCCCACGAACGGACGGAACACGTTGTCAGCCTGGCCGAAGTGGTACTGGCCGCTCAGCGCGACCGGCTGCTGCTCGACGTTGCCCAGGCGGGCATTGTTCGGGCCCTTCACCTTGTGGTCGAACTTGTCGGCGGCGCCCCACAGTTCAACGGCCCAGTTGTCGTTGATGTAGTAGCTGAAGCTGACGGTCGGCGCCGGGCCACCATCGACCTTCTTGATGCCGTCGATCGGATCATTCTTCGGCTGCAGCAGCGCGACGCCGCCAACCACGGCAAAATGCTTGCCCGAAGCGGTATCGGTGGAGCTGCTGTCCTGGGCGAAAGCGGCCGGCGCGAAGGCGGCGGAGGTCAGCAGGGCGAGACTCAGGATACGGATGGAGCGCATGGGGGTATCTCCTAATGTTTCTTGTTTTGGGCCCCCGGTTGCGGGGCGAGCACACCGTAGTCGCCTCAACATGAATCGAATCCGACGCGCGTTAAAAAATAGTTTTCCTTGTTCAGCGATCAGCGCGAAAAGCCTGTATCCATGGGGTTTCTGGTCGTCAGTGGCATTCATTCAGTTGGAGAAGATGTGAGCGCGGCAACGCTGTGCGTCGGCCTGCAAGCGCAGGTGAACGTGGATTGCAGGGTGCTGCTGCTGGGTTCGATGCCAGGCGTGGCATCCCTCCAGGAGCAGCGTTACTACGCGCATCCGCGCAACCGCTTCTGGCCGCTGATGGCCGATATCTGCGGTTTCGACGCGGCTCTGCCCTATGTGCAACGGCTGCAGGCGTTGAACGCCGCGGGCATCGGCCTGTGGGATGTGATCGGCCGCTGCGAGCGGCGCGGCAGCCTGGATGCCGACATCGTGCGTGGCACGGAAGTGGCCAATGCGCTGCCGGAACTGATCGCCACGCTGCCTGAGCTGAAGCTGATCGGCTGCAATGGTGGTGCCTCGCTGCAGGCATTCCAGCGCTGGGTGCTGCCACGGCTGGAAACCCCGCCGAAGCTGGTCGCATTGCCGTCGACCAGCCCTGCCAATGCGGCGTGGTCGTTGCCGCGCCTGCGCCAGGCCTGGCAGCCGGTGGCCGACGCGCGGGCGACATGAAGCGGACATCGTCCGGACAATACGCTACCGACTGGTCGCGGCCGCGACCCATGGGCAACAGCCTGTCCCGGCTGCGTGCGTACTGAAAACACCTGTAACGGTTGGCGCTGGACCCCGCTGGCCGCACAATAGACGTTTCCCTACACCAGATTGCCGGAGTTATCCCCATGGCCGAAATCAAGGAAGCACTTGTCCCCGATATCGGTGACTACAGCGATATCCCGGTAATCGAGGTGCTTGTCGCCGTCGGCGACACGGTCAAGAAGGACCAGGGCCTGGTGACGCTGGAAAGCGACAAGGCGACCATGGAAGTGCCGTCCTCGGTGGCTGGTGTGGTCAAGGAACTGAAGGTCAAGGTCGGCGACAGCCTGTCCGAAGGCAAGGTCGTGGCCCTGATCGAAGTGGCCGCAGGCGAAGCCGAAGCCGCCAAGCCGGCGGCTGCCGCGCCGGCACCGGCCAAGGCCGCTGCCCCGGCTGCCGCCACCCAGAGCGCACCGGCCCCGGCCGCAGCTGCGCCGGCCGCCCCGGCTGCCAGCGGTGGTGCGGTTGAAGCGCTGGTGCCGGATATCGGCGACTACGCCGGCATTCCGGTCATCGAAGTGCTGGTCGCCGTCGGCGACACGGTCAAGAAGGACCAGGGCCTGGTCACGCTGGAAAGCGACAAGGCCACCATGGAAGTGCCGTCGTCGGTGGCCGGCGTGGTCAAGGAGATCAAGGTCAAGGTCGGCGACACTCTGTCGCAGGGCAATGTGGTCGCCATCATCGAGGCCGAGGGCGCTGCCGCGCCGGCGCCGACCAAGGCGGCCGCTGCGGCCGCTCCGGCTGCCGCCGAGACCGCCACCAAGGTCGAGCCGGTCGCTGTGCCGGTGCAGCCGGACAAGCTGGCGGCCCGCGAGATCGCCTCGGCCGGTACCCCGTCCAGCCCGCCGGTGCAGTTCAACGCCGATGGCGTGCTGCCGGCCAAGGTGCCGTATGCCACCCCGGCGGTGCGTGTGTTCGCCCGCGAACTGGGCGTGGACCTGCTGCAGATCAACGGCACCGAGAAGGGTGGCCGCATCACCAAGGGTGACGTGCAGAAGTTCGTCAAGGCCGCGCTCAGTGGTGGCGTGCCGGCTGCCGGCGGTGCTGCTGTCGCTGCCGGTGGTGGCCTGAACCTGCTGCCGTGGCCGAAGGTCGACTTCAGCAAGTTCGGCGAGACCGAAGTGCAGCCGCTGTCGCGCATCAAGAAGATCTCGGGTGCGAACCTGGCCCGCAACTGGGCGATGATCCCGCACGTCACCCAGTTCGAGCAGGCCGACATCACCGACCTGGAAGGCCTGCGCGTGGCGCTGAACAAGGAGAACGAGAAGGCCGGCATCAAGCTGACCATGCTCGCCTTCCTGATCAAGGCCAGCGCCGCAGCGCTGAAGAAGTTCCCGGAGTTCAACGCCTCGCTCGATGCCAGCGGTGAAAACCTGACCCTGAAGAAGTACTTCCACATCGGCTTCGCCGCCGACACGCCGAACGGCCTGGTCGTGCCGGTGATCCGCGACGTGGACAAAAAGGGCGTGGTGCAGATCGCGCAGGAAACCGGCGAACTGGCCAAGAAGGCTCGCGACGGCAAGCTCGGCCCGGCCGACATGAGCGGCGGCTGCTTCTCGATCAGCTCGCTGGGCGGCATCGGCGGCACCGCGTTCACCCCGATCGTCAATGCACCGGAAGTGGCCATCCTCGGCATCTCCAAGTCGTCCATCCAGCCGGTCTGGAACGGCAAGGAATTCGCACCGAAGCTGATGCTGCCGCTGTCGCTGAGCTACGACCACCGCGTCATTGACGGCGCCCTGGCCGCACGCTTCACCACGTACCTGTCCCAGGTACTGGCCGACATGCGCCGCGTGCTGCTGTAAGGCACCCGCTTCGCCCCCACCGTGCGGCCGCAGCCCCTGGCGCGGCCGCGTGAACAGATGCAGTGACAGCCCACCGGCCATGCCGGGCGGGCATGAGGAAAACCCACCATGGCCACGATTGAAGTCAAGGTTCCCGACATCGGCGATTACAGCGATGTGCCGGTGATCGAAGTGTTGGTCGCCGTCGGCGACACGGTGAAGAAGGACCAGGGTCTGGTGACCCTGGAATCGGACAAGGCCACTCTGGAAGTGCCGTCCTCGGCTGCCGGCGTGGTCAAGGAAATCAAGGTCAAGCTGGGCGACACCCTGTCCGAAGGCGCCGTGGTCGTGCTGCTGGAGTCCGAAGGCGCCGCTGAAGCGCCGGCCAAGGCCGCTGCGCCGGCCCCGGCTGCGGCCGCTCCGGCCAGCAAGCCGCCGGTGACCCCGTCGCACCGCGCCCCGGCTGAACCGGCTGCACCGAAGCCGGCGCTGTCCAGTGGCAAGCCGGCCGACATCGAATGCGAAATGGTCGTGCTGGGCTCGGGCCCGGGCGGCTACACCGCCGCCTTCCGCGCCGCTGACGTCGGCCTGGATACGGTGCTGGTCGAGCGCTACGCCAGCCTCGGCGGCGTCTGTCTCAACGTGGGCTGCATTCCGTCCAAGGCACTGCTGCATGCTGCAGCAGTCATCGACGAAGTGGCCCATGCCGGTGATTTCGGCGTCGAGTTCGGCAAGCCGACCATCACCCTGGACAAGCTGCGCCAGTACAAGGAAAAGGTCGTCAACCAGCTGACCAAGGGCCTGGCTGGCATGGCCAAGCAGCGCAAGGTCCGCAGCGTGCAGGGCGTCGGCAAATTCGTTTCGGCCAACGAGCTGGAAATCACCGCTGCTGACGGCAGCACCCAGCTGCTGCGCTTCCAGAAGTGCATCATCGCCGCCGGTTCGCAGGCGGTGAAGCTGCCGAACTTCCCGTGGGACGACAAGCGCGTGATGGATTCCACCGACGCGCTGGAGCTGGCTGAAGTGCCGGCTTCGCTGCTGGTCGTCGGCGGCGGCATCATCGGCCTGGAAATGGCCACCGTGTACGGTGCGCTGGGCAGCAAGGTCACCGTGGTCGAGTTCATGGACCAGCTGATGCCGGGCGCCGACAAGGACCTGGTCAAGCCGCTGGCCGACCGCTTGAAGAAGCAGGGCATCGAAGTGCACCTGAAGACCAAGGCCTCGGGCGTCACCGCCGATGCCAAGGGCATCACCGTCACCTTCGAAGCTGCCGAGGAAGGCCAGGCGCCTGCGCTGGCGCAGGGCACCTTCGACCGTGTGCTGGTGGCCGTGGGCCGCTCGCCGAACGGCAGGAAGATCGATGCCGAAAAGGCCGGCGTGCAGGTCACCGACCGTGGCTTCATCCCGGTGGACCGCCAGATGCGCACCAACGTGCCGCACATCTTTGCCATCGGCGACATCGTCGGCAACCCGATGCTGGCCCACAAGGCCACGCACGAGGGCAAGCTGGCCGCTGAAGTGGCAGCCGGCCACAAGAAGGAGTGGGTCGCCCGCGTGATTCCGTCGGTGGCCTATACCAACCCGGAAATCGCCTGGGTTGGCGTGACCGAGACCGAAGCCAAGGCCAAGGGCCTGAAGGTCGGCGTGGCCAAGTTCCCGTGGGCCGCCAGTGGCCGCGCGATCGGCATCGGCCGCACCGAGGGCTTCACCAAGCTGATCTTCGACGAAGAAACCCACCGCATCATCGGCGGTGCGATCGTCGGCGTGCACGCCGGTGACCTGCTGGCCGAGATCGGCCTGGCCATCGAGATGGGTGCGGAAGCCGAAGACATCGGCCACACCATCCATGCCCATCCGACGCTGAGCGAGTCGGTGGCGATGGCGTCGGAAATCTACGACGGCACGATCACCGATCTGTACATGCCGAAGAAGAAGTAAGGCGCCCGCGCCGTTCCGAACGAAAAGCCCCGGTTTCTGCCGGGGTTTTTTGTTGGCTGCAGGAATGTCTTCGGCTGTTGTCATCGCGAGGGTCCGGGCCACTGCGCGGGTGGCAGGCATTTCGACAAATGTCCCCCGTCGCCCGCCTGTGGCGGTCGCCTCCTCCTTTACTTTGTCGAAACGCCCGCCACCCGCGCAGTGGCTCGGCTTGCGGACAGTCGAGAGCCACCGGCCAGGCCGTCTGGACGCCTGACACGCTCCCTCAAGCGCTCGACCAACCCGCTTCTGCTCTTCTGACAGGAACCCACAAAAAACGCGGCCCCGATGTTCCGGAGGCCGCGCCAGGAGAGAGGGTGCCGTGGAAGGGGCGGGGGATCAGAACACGAAGCTGATACCGGCCACCGGGCCCTTGAATTCCTGCTTCAGGCCGACAGTACCGTCGCTGCCCTTCTTGTCCACGTCCAGCTTGAACCAGTCGTAGCCGGCGAACACACCGAAGTTCTTGGTGAAGCGGTAATCGACGATGGCATTGGCGCGGCTCAGGTCGCCCTTGTAGTCATCGAAGCTGCCCCAGCGCGTGTTGAGGTACTGGCCCTGCAGCGTGATCATCCAGCGCTCGGACGGCGTGAAGGTCATGCGGGCGCCCACCACAGGTGCCACGCCATCGGCCTTCTCGTCGAGGAACTGGCCTTCGTACACCGTGCCCAGGTCGGCGTAGCCCTTGGTGCTGACCTTGGCGTATTCGCCACCGATCTGCAGGCCGAGGTCGAAGGTGTCGGTATCAACCACCGAGTAGTCATAGACCAGGCTGGCCACCTGGTACTTCAGCTCACCCTTCACGAAGCTGCCGGCCGGCACGTTCTCACCGCCGAAGGAAATGCCCTGGTCGAGGGTCTCGCGGCGGTCCTTGTCGTACTTGAAGTAGTTGAACAGGAGGCGCTGACGGTTGCTGATGCGGAACATGCCGTCGATGCGCGGCTCCCATTCCTTGCCACCCAGCTTGAAGTCCTGGTTCAGGGAGATGTCCTGGCCGGCCACGGTGGTGCTGCCGCGGAGGGTGTTGTCCGAATCGATGTTCATCGCACCCAGACGGATGGCAAAGCGGTCATCGCCTTCGGCGGCGTGGGCCGCATTGGCGAACGAGGCGCCGGCAGCGAGCAGGGAGAGGGCGAGCAGGGTGGGTACGGGGCGCATCGAAGAGTCCTTGCAGTGGTTCATCAGAATGAAAGCCACTGTGCCGGACAGGCCCGTCCACCATGCGTGAACGTATGGTCCATGGCATGTGTACGGTTCAGTGCTGTCGCGACGATGCAAAAAGATGGCCCCGGAGCCGGGCTTCGGGGCCATCGCGGGACCTGCGGGGCGGAGCCGACGAGGATGCTGCAGGCAGGTCAAATGATCGGACCGGCATGTCTGACGAAAGTTCCGCAGCCTGCGACCAAAGTTCAATAGTGCGTCGCAACATGGTGCGGACGTCATTGTCCCCCTGGTGGCACGCAAAAATGTAACCGTTACCGCAACTTGCGGCTTCCAGGGATGAACAGGGAGCGGTTGTCTCGCAAATTGTCCCATTGCTATAATTTGGCGGCTCGATGAGGCCCCCCTGCTGTAGCCGCCTCAGCCCTCCACTTGCAACCACGCGGGACGTCCTGTGCTGAACTCCGTTGATGCGGGTCGGCGACTGATGCTGCGCGCCGCGGTCTACCCGCTGGCCGCAGTGGCTGTCCTGGCCCTGGCCTTCCTGCTGGTAGGTCCGAAATACGCCCTCGGCGCGCTGGCGTCCGGTGTGGCCATTTCGGCCGGTGGCTGGGTGGCGGCACGGATGGCACTGGGCGGTGGGGCACTGGCCGCAGGATCGGCGATGGCTCGCCTGATCATTGCGATCGTGGCCAAGTGGGTCGTGGTTTTCGGCGTCCTGCTGGTGGGGTTCCTGGTCTTCAAGCTGCCTGCATTGGCGCTGTTGGCCGGTATCGCCGTCGGCTTGATGTTCCAGGTCCTGGCGATGGCCAGGCGTTGACAGAATTCAATTAACTGAAGGTTCCGGACACATGGCGGGCGAGGCTCTAACCCCTACCAGCTACATCCAGCATCACCTGCACAACCTGACCGCGCCGGTCGGCAAGGGTGAGGGTATGTTCTGGCATATCCACGTCGATACCTTCCTCACCGCGGTCCTGATGGGCCTGGTGATCGTTGTCGCGTTCTGGCTGGGCACCCGCAAGGCCACCGCCGGCGTGCCGGGCAAGTGGCAGGCCTTCGTTGAAATCTGCCTGGAGTTCGTCGACCGCCAGGCCAAGGACACCTACCACGGCAAGAGCAAGCTGGTCACGCCGATCGCCATCACCATCTTCTTCTGGATTCTGCTGATGAATCTGCTGAAGATGATCCCGGCCGATTTCATCGCCAAGCCGCTGGAATGGGCGGGCGTGCACTACTGGAAGCCGGTGCCGACCGCTGACGTCAATGCCACCCTGGGCATGGCCATCAGCGTGTTCTTCCTGATGCTGTTCTTCGCGCTCAAGTCCAAGGGCCTGGGCGGCTTCATCAAGGAATTCCTGACGGCCCCGTTCGGCAAGTGGATGATGCCGTTCAACCTGATCCTCAACATCGTCGAGTGGCTGAGCAAGCCGATCTCGCTGGCGATGCGACTGTTCGGCAACATGTTCGGCGGCGAAATCGTGTTCCTGCTGATCTGGGTGCTGGGTGGTGCCGGTTTCTTCGGTGCCATTGCCGGTGGTGTGTTCGGCCTCGGCTGGATGCTGTTCCACCTGCTGGTGATCCCGCTGCAGGCCTTCATCTTCATGATGCTGTCGATCGTGTACCTGAGCCTGTCGGAAGACGCTCACTGAGTTTCAAGCTTCAACGCGTTTCAACCTTCATCCGTTTCATCACCCTTAGCAACTTAAGTTCCTGGAGATAACCATGTACTTCGCCGTCCTGACCAACTTCGCGCAGATTCAGAGCTCCACCGCCCTTGCCGTCGGCATCATGATCGGCCTGGCCGCGCTGGGCGCCGGTCTGGGTCTGGCCATCATGGCTGGTAAGTTCCTGGAGTCGGCCGCCCGCCAGCCGGAACTGATCCCGGTCCTGCAGGTCCGCATGTTCATCACCGCCGGCCTGATCGACGCCGCGTTCATCATCTCGGTCGCCGTTGGCCTGCTGCTGGCCTTCGCCAACCCGCTGTCGGCTGCCTTCGCTGGCGCCGTCACCAAGGCTCTGGCCGGCTGATACAGCGGTTTGAGACGACCGGGTGCTGATGCACCCGGTTTCGGATGAAGGCCGGATGTGCCGCTACGGCGGCGCGTCCACCCCGAAACCAGCGATCGAGCTAACCATGAATATCAATTTCACCCTTCTTGCGCAGGCGCTGGCCTTCGCTGGTCTGATCTGGATCATCGCGACCAAGATCTGGCCGCCGCTGATGAACGCGATCGAAGAGCGCCAGCAGAAGATTGCTGAAGGCCTCGCTGCTGCCGACCGCAGCCAGAAAGATCTGGCCCAGGCGCAGGAGAAGGTCAACGAAGCGCTGAAGGAAGCACGCACCAAGGCCAACGAGATCATCGATCAGGCCCACGCGCGTGCCAACCAGATCGTTGATGCTGCCCGTAACGAAGCGATCACCGAAGCCACCCGTCAGAAGGAACTGGCCCAGGCTGAAATCGACGCCGCCGCCAACCGTGCCCGTGAAGATCTGCGCAAGCAGGTGTCCGCGCTGGCCGTGACCGGTGCCGAAAAGCTGCTCAAGCGCGAAATCGACGCCAACGCCCACAAGGCGCTGCTCGACGAGCTGGCCTCGGAGATCTAAGGATGAGCCAGGCCCTCACGCTTGCCCGCCCGTACGCCCGCGCCGCGTTCGCGACCGCGCGCGACGAAGGCGCGTTCGCGCCGTGGTCGGACGCCCTGGCGTTCTCCGCCCACGTCGCCGCCGACCCGCGCGTGGCGGCCCTGCTCGCCAACCCGGAGCTGGGTCGTGACGACGCCGTCGCCCTGCTGGCGCCGGTGTCCCACGGCGAGACCTACTCGCGCTTCCTGGCCATCCTGGCCGAATCGCATCGTCTGCCGCTGCTGCCGGAGATTTCCGGCATGTTCGACGCCCTGCGCGCCGAAGCCGAGCACGTGGTCAAGGCCACCGTCACCTCGGCCGCCGAACTGTCGGCCGGTGAGCTGGACGCGATCAAGGTCGCGCTGCGCAAGCGCTTCAACCGCGAGGTCGACGTGACCACCGCGGTCGATGCCTCGCTGATCGGCGGCGCCGTGATCGACGCCGGCGACGTGGTCATCGATGGTTCGCTGAAGGGCAAGCTGGCCCGTCTGCAGACCGCGCTCGCTAACTGAATTCATTTAACGTCCGGCCCCGCTGCCGGCACTAGGACTTGACGATGGCAACCACGCTCAACCCCTCCGAAATCAGCGAACTGATCAAGAACCGCATCGAGAAGGTCAAGCTGGCCGCGGAATCGCGCAACGAAGGCACCGTGACCAGCGTGTCCGACGGCATCGTGCGCATCTTCGGTCTGGCCGACGTGATGCAGGGCGAAATGATCGAACTGCCGAACAACACCTTCGCACTGGCCCTGAACCTGGAGCGCGACTCGGTCGGCGCCGTGGTGCTGGGTGACTACGAGCACCTGCGCGAAGGCGACGTCGCCAAGACCACCGGCCGCATCCTGGAAGTGCCGGTCGGTCCGGAACTGCTGGGCCGCGTCGTGAACGCGCTGGGCGAGCCGATCGACGGCAAGGGCCCGCTGGGCACCGACCTGACCGCTCCGGTGGAGCGTGTTGCGCCGGGCGTGATCTGGCGCAAGTCGGTCGACCAGCCGGTGCAGACCGGCTACAAGTCGGTCGACTCGATGATCCCGATCGGCCGTGGCCAGCGCGAGCTGATCATCGGTGACCGCCAGACCGGCAAGACCGCGATGGCGATCGATGCCGTGATCAACCAGAAGGGCACCGGCATCAAGTGCGTGTACGTTGCGATCGGCCAGAAGGCTTCGACCATCGCCAACATCGTGCGCAAGCTGGAAGAGAACGGCGCGCTGGCCCACACCATCGTGGTGGCCGCGACCGCTTCCGAATCGGCTGCCATGCAGTACATCAGCGCCTACTCGGGCTGCACCATGGGTGAGTACTTCATGGACCGCGGCGAAGACGCGCTGATCGTGTACGACGATCTGTCCAAGCAGGCTGTCGCCTACCGCCAGATCTCGCTGCTGCTGAAGCGCCCGCCGGGCCGTGAAGCCTACCCGGGTGACGTGTTCTACCTGCACTCCCGTCTGCTCGAGCGCGCTGCCCGCGTGTCCGAGGAGTACGTCGAGAAGTTCACCGAAGGCAAGGTCACCGGCAAGACCGGTTCGCTGACCGCGCTGCCGATCATCGAAACCCAGGCCGGCGACGTGTCCGCCTTCGTTCCGACCAACGTGATCTCGATCACCGACGGCCAGATCTTCCTGGAAACCGATCTGTTCAACGCCGGCATCCGCCCGGCCGTGAACGCCGGTATCTCGGTGTCGCGCGTCGGTGGCTCGGCCCAGACCAAGATCATCAAGAAGCTGTCGGGCGGCATCCGTATCTCGCTGGCCCAGTACCGCGAACTGGCTGCGTTCGCGCAGTTCGCCTCGGACCTGGACGAAGCGACCCGCAAGCAGCTGGAGCGTGGCCAGCGCGTCACCGAGCTGATGAAGCAGAAGCAGTACGCGCCGATGTCGATCGCCAACCAGGCACTGTCGATCTACGCCGTCAACGAGGGTTACCTCGACGACGTGCCGGTCAACAAGCTGCTGGCGTTCGAAGAAGGCCTGCACGCCCACTTCGCCAACACCCAGGGCGAGCTGGTCAGCAAGGTCAACGCCACCGGCGGTTGGGACAACGACATCGAAGGTGCCTTCAAGAAGGGCATCGCCGAGTTCAAGACCACCGGCAGCTGGTAATCGCGGTCCTGTAGAGCGGAGCCGCTGGCTCCGCTGGACCAGATGACAAACGGTTGAACAACGCGGGGCAGCAGCCCCGCGCCACGGGAAACAAGAGATGGCAAGCGGACGCGAAATCAAAACCAAGATCAAGAGCGTGCAGAACACCCGCAAGGTGACGCGCGCCCTGGAAATGGTCTCGGCCTCCAAGATCCGCAAGGCGCAGGATCGGATGAAGACCTCGCGTCCGTACGCGCAGGCGATGAAGCAGGTGATCGGTCACCTGGCCCAGGCCAGCACCGACTACCAGCATCCGTTCCTGGTCGAGCGCGAGCAGGTCAAGCGGGTCGGCTTCATCGTGATCTCCTCCGATCGCGGCCTGGCCGGCGGCCTGAACAACAACCTGTTCCGCAAGATGCTGGGCGAAGCCAAGGCATGGCAGGACAAGGGTGCGGAAGTGGACCTGGTGACCATCGGCCAGAAGGCTTCGACCTTCTTCCGCCGCGTGAAGGTCAACATGGTCGGCAGCGTGACCCACATCGGCGACGTGCCGAAGCTGGAATCGCTGATCGGTGTGATCAAGGTCATGCTCGACGCCTTCACCGAAGGCAAGATCGACCGCGTGTACCTGGTCTACAACCGCTTCGTGAACACCATGGTGCAGAAGGCCAGCTTCGATCAGCTGCTGCCGCTGCCGCCGGCTGAGAAGCAGGTCGCTCACCACGACTGGGACTACCTGTACGAACCCGATGCCGCGACCGTGCTCGAGCACGTGATGACGCGTTACATCGAGTCGCTGGTGTACCAGGCACTGCTGGAAAACGTCGCCTCCGAGCATGCGGCACGCATGGTTGCGATGAAGGCGGCGAGCGACAACGCCAACAAGCTGATCGGCACCCTGCAGCTCGTCTACAACAAGGCGCGCCAGGCAGCGATCACCCAGGAAATCTCCGAAATCGTCGGCGGCGCGGCAGCAGTCTGACCGCGTTCGTTCAAAGCACACATTAGAGGATGCAGCAATGAGTCAGGGCAAGATCGTTCAGATCATCGGCGCGGTCGTCGACGTCGAATTCCCGCGTGAATCGGTGCCGAAGGTGTACGACGCACTGAAGGTGGAAAACACCGAGATCACCCTCGAAGTCCAGCAGCAGCTGGGCGACGGCGTGGTGCGTACCATCGCCCTCGGTTCCACCGACGGCCTGAAGCGCAACCTGGTTGCCGTCAACACCGGCCGTGGCATCTCGGTGCCGGTCGGCGCCGGCACCCTGGGCCGCATCATGGACGTGCTCGGCCGTCCGATCGACGAAGCCGGCCCGGTGGCCGCCAGCGACAGCTGGGAAATCCACCGTGCGGCCCCGTCGTACGAAGACCAGTCCCCGGCCACCGAACTGCTGGAAACCGGCATCAAGGTCATCGACCTGATGTGCCCGTTCGCCAAGGGCGGCAAGGTCGGCCTGTTCGGCGGCGCCGGCGTCGGCAAGACCGTCAACATGATGGAGCTGATCAACAACATCGCCAAGGCGCACAGCGGTCTGTCCGTGTTCGCAGGCGTGGGTGAGCGTACCCGTGAGGGCAACGACTTCTACCACGAAATGAAGGACTCCAACGTCCTCGACAAGGTGGCGATGGTGTACGGCCAGATGAACGAGCCGCCGGGCAACCGTCTGCGCGTCGCCCTGACCGGCCTGACCATGGCCGAGTACTTCCGCGACGAGAAGGACGAAAACGGCAAGGGCAAGGACGTCCTGCTGTTCGTCGACAACATCTACCGCTACACCCTGGCCGGTACCGAAGTGTCGGCACTGCTGGGCCGCATGCCGTCCGCCGTGGGTTACCAGCCGACCCTGGCCGAGGAAATGGGCGTCCTGCAGGAGCGCATCACCTCGACCAAGAACGGTTCGATCACCTCGATCCAGGCCGTCTACGTTCCCGCGGACGACCTGACCGACCCGTCGCCGGCAACCACCTTCGCTCACCTGGACTCGACCGTTACCCTGTCGCGTTCGATCGCCTCGCTGGGTATCTACCCGGCCGTCGATCCGCTGGACTCCACCAGCCGCCAGATGGACCCGCTGGTCATCGGCCACGAGCACTACGACACCGCCCAGCGCGTCCAGCAGACCCTGCAGAAGTACAAGGAACTGAAGGACATCATCGCGATCCTGGGCATGGACGAACTGTCCGAAGAGGACAAGCAGGCCGTGTCGCGCGCCCGTAAGATCGAGCGATTCTTCAGCCAGCCGTTCCACGTGGCGGAAGTGTTCACCGGTTCGCCGGGCAAGTACGTGCCGCTGAAGGACACCATCCGTGGCTTCAAGGCCATCGTCGATGGCGAGTACGACCACCTGCCGGAGCAGGCGTTCTACATGGTCGGCGGCATCGAAGAAGCGGTCGAGAAGGCCAAGAAGATGGCCGAGAAGGCCTGATCCGGGGCGGGCGGGAGCGATCCTGCCCGACCTGACGCCGGCGCCCGGCAACCGCCCGCGCCGGTGGACTCCCACGGTGGCATTGCGCCGCCGCGAACAGCGAAGAGATTTGCATGAGCACGATCCGTTGCGACATCGTCAGCGCCGAGCAGGAAATCTTCCGTGGCGAAGCGACCCTGGTCGTGGCCACCGGTGAGCTGGGCGAACTGGGCATCGCGCCCAAGCACGCGCCGCTGATCACCCGCCTGAAGCCGGGCAAGGTGGTGGTGACCACGCCGAATGGCGAGCAGCTGGATTTCGCCATTTCCGGCGGCATCCTGGAAGTGCAGCCGCAGGTGGTGACCGTGCTGGCCGACACCGCGATCCGCGCGCAGGACATCGACGAAGCCTCGGTCCGCAAGGCCAAGGAAGAAGCCGAGCGCATCCTGGCCAACCGCGGTGAAGCCATGGAAGTGGCCGAAGCCCAGCAGAAGCTGGCCGAAGCCGTCGTCCAGCTGCAGGCCCTGGAACGCCTGCGCAAGACCCTCAAGCACTGAGGTTCCGCGCTGCATCCACGAAACGCCGGCCCTGCGCCGGCGTTTTTGTTCGGGTGGCTGGGTAGAGCCGACCGGGTAGATTCGACTGGGTAGAGTCGACTGTTAGTCGACTGCTCTACGTTAAGGCCGCGAAAATCCCGCGCTGCGCGCGTTAGTCGACTAACAGTCGACTCTACCAGTCCCGATCCCCGATCCCCGATCCCCAGTCCCGATCCCCGATCCCGATCCCGATCCTGGTGCCGTCTCAGCGATACACCACGGACCGCATCAGCAGGAACGACACACACGCCAGGCCGCCTTCCACCAGCGGTTTGGCAAGCCAGGTGTACTGCAGGCCCAGCGCATGGTCCACCAGGCTCACCAGCAATGTGCTCGCCACGGTGAGCAGCAGCCATAGACTGAAAAAGCGTGCAAATCGCTTCCATCCCAGCTTGCGGGTGCCGGCCTCGGCAAAGGTGTAGCGGCCGTTGAGCCAGAAGCCCAGCAGCATGCCGGCCAGGCGCCCGGCGATGTTGGCCGGCGCCACGGGCATGCCCAGTGCGGTGGTGACCACGAACACGAGCCAGTCGAGCAGCAGCTGCACGAGCCCGATGACGAGGTAGGCGCTTCCCTGGCGGACGAGGCTCATCGGCATGGCGAGGAGAGGAGGGATGCCCATGTTAACGGCGCACGCTCTAGAATCACCGGCAACGAACCACGGACCGCCGTTCCCATGACCCAACCCCTGCACGTCATCATCCTCGCTGCCGGCGCAGGCAAGCGCATGAAGTCGGTGCTGCCGAAGGTGCTGCAGCCGATCGCGGGCCAGCCGATGCTGGCGCACGTGATCGACGCGGCCCGTGAGCTCCAGCCGGCGGCGATCCACGTGGTCCATGGCCATGGCGGCGAGGCGGTGCGCCAGTACTTCGCCGGCCAGCCCGACCTGCAATGGGCCGAGCAGGCACAGCAGCTCGGCACCGGCCACGCGGTAGCGCAGGCGATGCCCCAGGTTCCCGACCTGGCGCAGGTGCTGGTCCTGTACGGCGACGTGCCGCTGATCCGTGCGCAGACCCTGCGCGACCTGCTCGCACAGCCGGGCCGGCTGGCGGTACTGGTGGCCGATGTCGATGACCCGACCGGATATGGCCGCGTGCTGCGCGATGCCGAGGGCAAGGTTGGCGCGATCATCGAGCAGAAGGACGCCACCGATGACCAGCTGCGCGTGCGTACGATCAATACCGGCATCATCGCCGCCGAATCGACTGCGCTGCGCCGGTGGCTGTCGCAGCTTTCCAACAGCAATGCACAGGGCGAGTACTACCTCACCGATGTCTTTGCGTTTGCCGCCCATGAATACACGCCGGCCGAAATGGCGCTGGTGGCCGACGCGCAGGAGGCCGAAGGAGCAAACGACCCCTGGCAGCTCTCGCAGCTGGAGCGTGCCTGGCAGCGTCGTGCGGTGCGGGCCTTGTGCGCACAGGGGGCGCGCGTGCGCGATCCCGCCCGGCTCGACATCCGCGGCACTGTCACCGTGGGCAGCGACGTGCTGATCGACGTCGATGTCGTGCTCGAGGGCAAGGTGGTGCTCGGCGACGGCGTCACCGTCGGTCCGTTCAACCATTTGAAGGACGTCAACCTTGGGCCGGGCACCGAAGTGCGTGCGCACTGCGATCTGGAGGGCGTGGTTACCGAGGGCGCCGCGCAGATCGGCCCGTTCGCGCGCCTGCGACCGGGCACCGTGCTGGCCGATGGCGTGCACGTCGGCAACTTCGTCGAGACCAAGAAGGTCACGCTGGGTGTGGGCAGCAAGGCCAATCACCTCACCTACCTGGGCGATGCGGTGATCGGCAGCAAGGTGAACATCGGCGCTGGCACCATCACCTGCAACTACGATGGCGTGAACAAGTCGACCACCACCATCGGCGACAACGCGTTCATCGGCTCCAACAGCTCGCTGGTGGCACCGGTGACCATTGGCGACGGCGCGACCATTGCCGCCGGTTCGGTCATCACCCGCAACGCGCCGGACGGCAAACTGACACTGGCGCGTGCCCGACAGGAAACCATCGATGGCTGGAAGCGCCCGCTCAAGAAGTCCTGAGCCCCGCATTCCCCGCGCCGATGAACTCGGTGTGCTGCCCGGCATCGAGCAGCGCGCCGGCGAGGTGTTGAGGGGCCATGAGGCCTATCCGGTGTTCGCCGGGCATGGCCTGGACCTGCCGACACTACAGGATGGCCTTGAACGCGGGCAGCTGTGGGTGGTGGATGCGGCAGACGGTGGCATCGCCGGCTATCTGCTTGCCGGCGAACTGGCAGGTGAGTTCCACGTGCTGCAGATGGATGTGGATCCTGCACACGCGCGGCAAGGTCATGGACGCACGTTGTTGCGCCATGCATTGGTACAGGCCCGGGCGAAAGGCTATCGCTCGGCCGTGCTGACCACGTTGTCCGACGTGCCGTGGAATGCGGCCTTCTATGCCAGTGAAGGGTTCGTCGCCGCCCCGGAGGCGGAGTGGGGTACAGGGCTGCAGGCGGTGATGGCCGAAGAGGCCGCGCTGGGGTTTCCGATGCATCTACGCGTGGCGATGCGGCAGGCCTGGTAGGTGCCGACCTCGGTCGGCAAATCCACGCATCGCGTGGATCTACCCGATCGGTCCGCTCAACCCACCGGCAGCAGGATCGACACGCACAACCCGCCATCGCTGCGGTTCTGCAGTGACACCCGTCCGCCGTGGGCCTCCACGATCTCCCGCGTCAGCGCCAGCCCCAGCCCGGTGCCATTGCGCTTGGTCGAATAGAAGGGCATCAGTGCGTTCTGCAGCACCTGCTCGTTCATGCCCTTGCCGCGGTCAAGCACGTCCAGGCGCAGCCACTGCGGCAGCCGGGTCAGCTGTACCTGCACATCGTCGTTGGGCGGCTCGGCTTCAGCGCAGGCTTCGTGCGCATTCTTCAGCAGGTTCAACAACGCCTGCCCGAACTGCGCGATGTCGATGCGGCTGCTCAGCTCCTCGTCCGGCTCACGTTCCATGCCGAACGGGATCTGCTGGCGCAGGCTGGACAGGAACGGCGCCCAGTGCACGGTCTGCAGCTGCGGCTGTGGCAGCTTGGCAAAGCGCGCATAGCCACGGATGAAGCCTTCCAGGTGGCGTGCGCGATCCTCGATGGTGGTGAAGATCTCGGGCAGCCGGTCAAAGCGTTCACGCTGCACCAGCACGCCGCCGGAATGGGCGAGCGAAGCAATCGGCGCCAGTGAGTTGTTGAGCTCGTGGCTGATCACCCGGATCACCTTCTTCCAGGTCTGCACTTCCTGGCGGCGCAGCTCGGCGGTCAACAGGCGCACCAGCAGCAGGTCGTGTGGGCGGCCGTTGAGCTGGAAGGCACGCCGCGAGAGGTGATAGACCTGCTCGTCATCCTCATCGCCGTCCTCCCCCTCGGCGTGCACCGCGAACAGGCTGTCACCGCCACGGGCGATGGCATCGCGCAGTTCCACCGGCACCTGTTCCAGCACGTCTTCCAGGCGCTGGCCTTCCAGCTTCCAGCCGCCGTGCAGCAGCTTGCGCGCGGCCAGGTTGGAGAACACCACGCGGGCGATGCCATCACCGCCGGAGGCGATCAACAGCATCGCAACCGGCGTGTTCTGCACCATGGTGTCCAGCAGCAGCTCACGTTGCACCAGGCCCTGCCGCTGCTCACGCAGTACATCACCCAGCTCCCGGTGTGCCTGCACCAGGTCGCCGAGCTCGTCATTGCCGGGCCAGTGCACGCCGAAGTTGTATTCGCCGTCGCGATAGCTGCTGGTGGTGCCCGCCAGGGCCCGCATCAGTGACCGCACCGGGGCGGTGGCCCGACGCAGGGTCCACCACATCAGTGACAGCAGGATCAGCGCCGACACCGTGGTCACCACCCAGCCATGGTCCATCCAGTAGGCCAGGAGCCACGGCAGTGCCGCAGCCAGTGCCAGCACCGGCAGCAGGCGCAGGAACAGGCGGAAAGTGAACGAGCGCCGCTTCATTCGCGTGGAATACCGTGGCGGTCCATGCGCCGGTACAGCGCCTGGCGGCTCAGGCCGAGCTCGGCGGCAGCCTGGGCGATGACGCCATGGTTGCGCGCCAGCACATCCTCGATGCGTGCGCGGTCGGGATCATTGCCTGCGCTGGGTGCCGGTCGTGGTGCGGCGGCTGCGCGCGGCAGGTTGAGATCGGCCACTTCGATGCGGTTGCCGGTGGCCAGCAGTTCGGCACGCTGGATCACGTTGCGCAGCTCGCGCACGTTGCCTGGCCAGGGGTGCCGCTGCAGTGCTGCGGTGGCGGCGCTGGACAGCGGCTTGCCAGCGGTCAGGAATCGCTCGGCCAGCGGCACGATGTCGCCCGGGCGGTCGGCCAGCGGCGGCAGCACCAGTTCCACCGTGTTGAGGCGGTAATAGAGATCTTCGCGGAAGGTACCCTCGCGGATCATCGCCGGCAGGTCGGCATTGGTCGCGCTGACCACGCGGACCTTGACCTGGCGCTCGCGGTTGGAACCCAGGCGCTCGAAGCGGCCGGTTTCCAGCACGCGCAGCAGCTTCATCTGCCCGCCCAGCGACAGGTTGCCGATCTCATCCAGGAACAGGGTGCCACCATCGGCGGCCTCGAACTTGCCTTCGCGCGCCTTGTTGGCGCCGGTATACGCACCGGCCTCGGCACCGAACAGTTCGGCTTCGATCAGTTCCGAGGGCAGCGCGCCACAGTTGACCGCCACGAACGGGCCCTTGGCCACCAGCGAATTGGCCTGGATGATCTGCGCGATCTTCTCCTTGCCGGCACCGTTCGCGCCGGTGATCAGTACCGGCAGTTCCGAGCGTGCGACCTGGCAGGCGAGGGCGATGACGCGCTCGCTGGCGGGGTCGGCGAAGACCGCGCCGCACAGGTCGTACTTCTCTTCCAGCGCGTTGCGCTGGTGCAGTTCACGGCTGCGGCGCCGGTCCAGTTCGCGGCGTGCCTCGGACAGTTCCAGCAGGTTGTTGACCGTGGTCATCAGCTTGCGGTCGTCCCAGGGCTTGGCCAGGTAGTCGGCCGCACCGGCCTTGACCAGGTCCACCGCACTGCTCAGGTGGGTCCAGGCGGTCAGCAGGATCACCGGCAGGTCCGGATGGCGCGCACGGATCTGCGCGAACAACGCTTCGCCCTCCTCACCGGAGGTGGTGTCCTCGCTGAAGTTCATGTCCTGGATCACCAGATCGACCGGCTGCGACTCGAGCAGGGCCAGCCCATCGGCGGGCGTGTGCGCCTGCAGGGTGTCGATGTCGTGCAGGGAGAACAGCACGTCCAGCGCAGTACCCACGCTGGCGTTGTCGTCGATGATCAGGATCGCAGGCATCAAGCGGTTCTGCAGAAAGGGATGGGCGGCGCCGATGGAGCCGTTCGTGTCCACGCACCGGGAGAGCCCGGCGCCACCCATCAAGCATAGCCAAACCTGTGGCCGTGCAGGAGCGGATGATGCTCAGCGCCTGGGTGGGGCTGGCGCAGGTGGTGGCGCGGGTGGTGGCGGGACCTCCAATGCCTGTCGCCACGCAGCGGCGTTGACCGCCACCGTCAGTTCGCGCTTGTCGCGGCGCAGCAACAGATAGGCGCTGGCCGCGTGGGAATGGCGCAGTGCCTCGGCCAGATGTTCAACCCGGCGCACCGCCGTGTCGTCTACGCGGAGGATGCGATCGCCACTGCGCACGCCGAAGCGCACTTCCGGGCTGGCGGCCTCCACATGCACCTGGCCTTCGGTCGAGCGCAGCGACAGCCGCGCTCCATCCCGGCGCCATTCCAGCGTCTGTGCGCTGCCACCACCGGCCAGCGCCGGCAGGGGCAGGAGCAGCATCAGGCACATCGCGCAGGCACGCATCTCACGCGCCCCGCGTGGCGACCGCAGGCGGTACCGCCGCCGCACGCCGTGCCGGACCGAACACCGCAATCTGGCCCAGTATCCACAGCAGCAGCGCACCCAGCGGCAGGTAGTACAGCGGCATGCGCGGCAGCTCGTACAGGTTCATCAGGGCCAGGTTGATCGCGTACGCCGCCAGCATGCCCAGCACGATGCCCAGCGAGGCCAGCAGGAAGTTCTCGGTCTGGAAGTAGCGCAGGATCTGCCCGCGGGTGGCGCCCAGCGCACGGCGGATGCCGATCTGCTTGCTGCGCTGCTGCACCCAGAAGCTGGCCAGGCCGATGATGCCCAGCGCAGTGACCACCAGCAGCGAGATGCTGACGGTGATCAGCAGGCCAACCATCGCGCGGTCGTTCTTGAAGAAATCCTTGCGCTGGTCTTCATAGGTCAGCTTGTCGCGCATCAGGCGGTTGGGGTCGTTGCGCTCCAGCGCGGCGGCACCGGCATCGAGCACCTCCTGGCGGCGTTCCGGCGAAGTGCGCAACACGTAGGTGCCACCCTTGTCGAAGCTGACCCGGATCGGCAGCAGCATCGAGTTGGTCCAGTTGTCATTCCAGCCATTGGGCGTGCTGAGCGTGTCGACGATGCCGACCACATGCAGCGACTGCTTGCCCATGTAGTAGGTCTTGCCCAGGGCGCTGCCGTTGGGCTCCATCTTGGCGGCGGTGGCCTGGGTGAGGATGACCGGGATGGCCTTTTCCTTGGCGCCACCCTTGCTGACGTCTTCGAAGTTCTGGTACTCGTCGGGCAGGAAATCGCGGCCAGCGATCAGATTGATGCCCATCGTGGCCAGCCCGTTCTCGGACAGGGTGTACATCGAAGCGTTGGTGGTCGGCCGTTCCTGGTCGATCACCCGCGAGATGCTGCTGCTGGAGGAGCCGTTGCGGAAGGGAACCTGGTTGATGATGGTGACGTTGCTGACGCCGGGAATCGCGCGCAGCGATGCCAGGTCCTCGCGGGTGCGGGACATGGCGTCGGTCTGCTTGCCGATGCCGCTGACGCGCAGCATCACCAGTTCGCTCTCGGCGATACCACTGGGCATGCTGATTTTCTCCACGCGCTGGCTGACCAGGAACAGCGCGTTGCAGACGATGGCGCAGGTCAGTGCGACTTCCAGCACGATCAGGGCGGCAGCGGTCTTGTGCCGGCGCAGCGTGCTGAGGATGGGGCGGATGTCCATGGGAGTCCTCGTTCGGGTGCTTACTGCGACTTGAGCTGGATGGCCGGGGTGACCTGCATCGCGCGCCAGGCGGGCAGGAATCCGGCGGCGAGGCTGGCGAACAGGGTCAGGCCCAGCGCGAGCAGCAGCATGTTGCCGTCCAGGTGGGCCAGCTTTGCGTATTCCACCGGCTGCTGGCGCACCGCGAACAGGCCAAGCAGGGCCAGGCCGATACCCAGCACGCCACCGACCACGCCCACCGCGCCGGCTTCCACCAGGCACTGCAGGAAGATCTGGCCACGGCTGGCACCGAGTGCACGGCGCACGCCGATCTCACCACTGCGGCGCAGGAACTTGGCCAGCAGCAGGCCTACCGTGTTGACCAGGCAGACACCGAGGAAGCCCAGCGCCAGCCACAGCTGCAGGCGCACGTCGCTGGGCACTGCACCATTGAAGTCCAGCCATTCCATCACGGTGCGCAGGCGCACGTTCGGCGGATGCTTGAAGCGGCCGGCCTCGCGCTGCTGGGTCGAGTAGTTCTCCAGGTAGCGGCGGTAGTCGCCGGCCTTGGCCGGGTCCATTTCCACCCAGTACTGCAGCCACGCGCACGGGGCATTGAGCGAGTAGCTGTTGCCGTCGGGGTTTTCGCCGAAGCAGTTCATGTTGCCGTTGTTGCCGAGCTTCAGGTCGAACGAGGTAGAGATCGGCAGCAGCAGGTCTTCGTTCTTGCCGTAGCTGCCGGTGGTCAGGTCGTAGAAGTGCGGCTCCGGGCTCCATTCCTTCATCACGCCGACGATGCGGTAACTCTGGCCTTCCATGCGCAGGTCGCGGCCCACGCTGTTGGCGCCCTGGTACAGCTTGTCGTTGAGCGCCTTGGAGATGACCACCACGCGTGCGCGGCCTTCATCGTCCTCGCGCGTCCAAGGGCGGCCGTACTGCATGGGCACCTCGAACATCGGGAAGAAATCGGCCGAGGTCCAGCGGGTGTCGATGCTGAAGGGCTTGAGCGTGCTGTTGTCCGGTTCGATGGTGCCGCCGCCGCCGCTCATCAGCGCCTGGCGTTCACCCTTGGCTTCGCGCAGCAGCGCTTCACCGTCGAAGCGGGTCAGCTGGGTTTCCGGTTCCTCGCCGGCGACATAGGCGCCGGTCGCGGCATCGAGCTGCACGTAGAACAGGCGGTCACTCTTGCCCGGAATCGGGTCGCCGGACAGCACGTGGAATACGGTCAACGTGGTCATCGAGGCGCCGATGCCGAGCGCGATGGCGATCACCATCAGCGCGGTCAGGACCTTGTTGCGGCGGAAACTGCGCGCCGCCAATCGGGCGTAGTAGGCGAACATGGTCGGGCCCTCACTCGTTGACGGCGACGATGTGGCGCAACGGCGTGGCCAGCACCGGCTCGCGCACCAGGTCGGTCACCTGGCCATCGACGATGTGCACGTTGCGCTGCGCACGCGCGGCCAGTTCCGGGTCGTGGGTGACCATCACGATGGTGGTGCCGGCGGCGTTGATCTCCTCCAGCAGCTCCATCACGCCCCGGGCCATCTGCGTATCCAGATTGCCGGTCGGTTCGTCGGCCAGCAGCAGGCGCGGGCTGCCGGCCAGCGCACGCGCGATGGCCGCGCGCTGCTGCTGGCCACCCGACAGTTCATTCGGGTAGTGCTTCATGCGCGAGCCCAGGCCGACCTGGGTCAGTGCCTTCTCGATGCGTTCGCGGCGCTCGTTGGCGCTCATCCTGCGATAGCGCAGCGGAACGTCGACGTTGTCGAACAGGTTCAGGTCGGGGATCAGGTTGAAGCCCTGGAAGATGAAGCCGATCTTCTGGTTGCGCAGGCGGCTGCGGGCGTCGTCGCCCAGCGTGCTCACGTCCTGGCCGTCCAGCATGTAGGTACCGCTGGTGAAGGTTTCCAGCAGGCCGGCGATGTTGAGGAAGGTGGTCTTGCCGGAGCCGGACGGGCCGGTGACCGCGACGAACTCACCTTCCTTGACCTGCAGTTCCAGCGAGCGCAGTGCGTGGGTTTCCACCTGTTCGGTGCGGAAGACCTTGGCGACCGAACGCATTTCGAGCATGTACATGGGGTGTCCTCTCTCCAGGATTCAGGTATCAGGTATCAGTTGACGGAGACGCGTTCGGCGTCCTTGAACAGGTCGCTGCCGGAGACCACGATGCGGTCGCCCGGCTGCACACCCGACTTGATTTCCACTTCGCCCAGGCTGCTGACGCCCAGTTCCACCGGACGGCGCACGGCGGTGCGGCCATCCATCACGTAGGCCATGCCATTGCCCTGTTCGACGAACGGGCCACGCTCGACCTTCAGCACGTTCTTGCGGGTATCGAGCAGCACGCGCACCGACATCCGTTGGCTCTGGCGCAGGCCTTCCGGCTGCGCACTGGCAAAGCGCACGCGGGCGTTGACCTCGCCGTTGACCACTTCCGGCGACACCGCGCTGATCTCGCCCGGGAAGGACTTGCCGTTGCCGCCGGTCAGCTGGGCCGGCATGCCGATCGCCAGGTCGCGGGCGAAGCTTTCCGGCACCTTGATCTCGACTTCGAACTTGGACAGGTCGACCACGCCCAGCACCGGTGCATTGGCGGCCAGGTTGGTGGACTGGACGGCCTGCACCTGGCCGACCTGGCCATCGAACGGCGCGCGCAGGGTCAGTGCATCGACCTGGCGTTGCACCTCGGCCACCACGGCCTTCTGGCGGTCGGCCAGCAGGCGCTTGTTGCGGGCATCCAGGTCCGCGCCCTGGCTCTGCAGGCGCGCATCGGTGGTGGCGTTGGCCAGGGTGATGTCGGCCTTCTTCAGCGAGTCCTTGGCCTTGGCCAGGTCGATCTGCGGCACCGCACCGCCGTCGTAGCCGCGCTGGTAGCGCTGCAGGTCGCGGTCGGCGGCCTGCCGTTCGATCGTGGCCTGGTCGGTTTCCTTGCGCGACTTGGCGCGGGCCAGGGTCGCGTCCAGCGCGGCGCGGCTGGCCTCGGCTTCCAGGCCCGCCAGCGTTGCCTGTTCCTGGGCCAGCTTGCTGCGCAGCTCCGGGCTGTCGATGATCGCCAGCTCCTGGCCCTTTTTGACCACGTCACCGGCGACCACCTTCAGGTCCACGGTGCCCGCAGAGATGGCATACAGGACCGGGCTGTTGGCGGCGATCACGCGGCCGTCGGCGGCGATGTCACGGACCAGGTCGCCCCGCTTCACTTCGGCGATGCGCACGCGGCTGCTGTCGAAGGAGCGGCTGGCATTGGACCAGGCGTGCACGGCCCAGCCGATGCCGGCGAGCAGGGCGATCGTGCCCAGCGCCGGCCAACGGTAACGGAGCCAGTTGGCGCGCGGAGCGCTGGCCGGAGCGGAGGAAACGATCTGGTCCTGGGCGGAAGTGTCGCGGATCATCGGGTGCGTGCCTGACGGTGGTAGCCAGTACCAAGCACGTAGCGTGCCAACTTTAATTCCTTATGGGTCAATGAGTTGGGGTGTGATGTGAAGTGTCCGGGTGTCCGCGGACACCTTTCCGGACACTTTCATTAAGCGGACAGGAGGGGGAGCGCGGGCACGCAGGCTAGAATGCGACGATCGTCTTCAAGGAAACGCGTGACATGTGTGGAATCGTGGGTGCGATCGCTGATCGCGACGTAGTGCCGGTGCTGATCGAAGGCCTGAAGCGGCTGGAGTACCGTGGTTACGATTCCTCCGGCATCGCGGTGATCGACCAGGGGGAGCGCCGCGATGTACGTCGCGTGCGTCGTACCGGTCGTGTGTCGGAAATGGCCACGGCGGCCGAGGCCGAGGGCTTCAACGCGGTGCTGGGCATCGGCCACACCCGCTGGGCCACCCATGGGGGCGTCACCGAGGCCAACGCGCATCCGCACATCAGCCATGGCGTGGCGCTGGTGCACAACGGCATCATCGAGAACCACGAAGAGCAGCGCGAGAAGCTGCGTGCGCTGGGCTACACCTTCGAGTCGCAGACCGACACCGAAGTCATCGCACACCTGATCCACCATCACCTGAAGAGTGGTGACGACCTGCTGGTGGCGCTGCAGCATACGGTGAAGGAGCTGACCGGTGCCTACGCACTGGCCGTGGTCAGCCGCGCCGAGCCGGAACGCTTCGTCTGCGCGCGGATGGGCTGCCCGCTGCTGATCGGCCTGGGCGAGGGCGAGAACTTCGTTGCCTCCGACGTCTCGGCGGTGATCTCGGCCACCCGCAAGGTCATTTTCCTGGAAGAGGGCGATACCGCCGAGATCCGTCGCGATGGCGTGCGCATCTTCGACGAGCACGACCGGCCGATCGAGCGCGACGTGCATCTGTCCGATGTGTCGCTGGCATCGCTGGAGCTGGGCCCGTACCGCCACTTCATGCAGAAGGAGATCCACGAGCAGCCGCGCGCGCTGGGCGACACCATCGAGGCGGCGATCGACGCCGGTGGTTTCCCAGCCGGGCTGTTCGGCAAGATCGCCGAAGCCGTGCTGTCGGGCACTGAAGGCGTGCAGATCATCGCCTGCGGCACCAGCTACTACGCCGGCCTGACCGCGCGCTACTGGATCGAAGCCATCGCCGGCCTTCCGTGCAGCGTGGAGATCGCCAGCGAGTACCGCTATCGCGCGGCCTACGCGAACCCGAAGCATCTGATCGTGACCATCTCCCAGTCCGGCGAAACGCTGGATACGTTGGAAGCGCTGAAGTACGCCAAGTCGCTGGGCCACAAGCACACGCTGTCGATCTGCAACGTGCCGGAAAGTGCGATTCCGCGCGCCAGCGAACTGGTGTGCTATACCCGTGCCGGTGCCGAGATCGGCGTGGCCTCGACCAAGGCCTTCACCACCCAGCTGGCGGCACTGTTCCAGCTGACCGTGGTGCTGGGCAAGCTGCACGGCCGCATCGACGCGGCGCAGGAAGCGGACTACCTCGAGCAGCTGCGCTTCCTGCCGGGCAGCGTGCAGCACGCATTGAACATGGAGCCGCAGATCGCTGCCTGGGCCGAGCGTTTCGCACGCAAGAGCAGCGCGCTGTTCCTGGGCCGTGGCCTGCATTACCCGATCGCGCTGGAAGGCGCGCTCAAGCTCAAGGAAATCTCCTACATCCACGCCGAGGCCTACCCGGCAGGCGAGCTGAAGCATGGCCCGCTGGCGCTGGTGGACGAGGACATGCCGGTGGTGGTGATCGCGCCGAACGACAGCCTGCTGGAGAAGGTGAAGTCGAACATGCAGGAAGTGCGCGCGCGTGGCGGTGAACTGTTCGTGTTCGCCGACCAGGACAGCAACTTCAACGAGTCCGAAGGCGTGCACGTGATCCGTACGCCGCGTCATGCCGGCGTGCTCAGCCCGATCGTGCACACCATTCCGGTGCAGTTGCTGGCCTACCACACCGCGCTGGCGCGCGGCACCGACGTGGACAAGCCGCGCAACCTGGCCAAGAGCGTGACGGTGGAGTAAGGCGTTACCGGAAACGGGCTGAGAGGTGAGGGACGAGGGCGTTTCTGCTCTCGTCCTTTCGCTATCCGGGTGTTGTGGAGGCCACGCTCAGGATGGCCTCAGGTACGCCATGTGACTCAGTTGAAGCTGTGGGAAGGCCTGGCCTCAACTATCTACGCATCTCGAAGACTCGAGACTTTGTCATTTTTGCGTGGCATTCGATGATGTCGATGCGATCAAAGATGTCTTCTGAATCATATGGTTCGAGATTGATCTCCCCGCATTTATCTGTTTTCGACTTGATCCAGCTCCGCTGGGAGTCACGTTCAGTCGCCTGCCGATACTTCGGCAAATTCTCCCAGATCAAGTTGAGGTTGGCGTCCTGAGTTCGATATTGCCTGAGTGCGTCCTCCAGCATCAGGTGCCGGCCATTGACGGCAAGTGTCGTGATGACATGTAACGACCACGGCCCGTTGTAGTTCGAAACGTCTGCTGTGATTGAACCGCCATCAATCTCATGTGCTCTGAACTCGACGTTGTCGAAATGGACGCTCCTGTCGCCAAATTTTCCCTTGGCATTATCCAGGACGCGCATCTTTTGGTGCTGATTAAGCTTCATTATGTCCGCGACTGCGGCCGGTATTTCAATCCTGAGTTTTGCATTGCAAATCAGGGCATTTCTGCCAGATCCGTCGCTCATCTTCTTGATAGAGATTGTTTCAATTTCCTCCAGTGCGATAGGAATTGAGTCCTGCTTGTCCGAGTACGCAGCGAAGGGTTTGTTGTCGAGCTTTGCGGGTGCATATATGTAATCGCTGTAGGTGTAGCCGCTGGCTCTGTGTCGAATGTCTTTGATCGCGGCCATGACTACATCATCGCGATTGCACTTGAATTCCTTCGGGGGACTGCCTGTCCCTGTGCACCCGGTGGAGAGGATTGAGCCTATGAGGCTGAACGATAGGAATAGTTCACGGATCTTCATGGTCTAGGTGTTGATCTTCTTCATATTCATGCGGAATTACGGGCCATTCGCATCTGTTTCCGTGGACAGTGCTGAGCTCAAGGTGGCGCATCGTGCTGGAGTGCTTGTGCGGTTGGTCGCTTGTTGCAATCTTTTCGAATGCCGAGTGCTGCACCTTGCGTCGTGTGGCGTGCTTTTGCCACATTCGGTGCAATTGAGGCACGACGCTGAGTAATGCTCCGGTGTTCAGGGGCTGGCTTAGCGTCGGGGCGAGTCAGTGACGTTGCGAGCGGCGACCAGTGGTCTTGGGGACTGAAAGCGACAGAATGCGCGGCTCGTCGGTGCCATCCTCAGCGCAGCCGGGCAGCGAGGGATACAGGCGAAGCAATGGCTATGCCCAAGCATGAGGCCTGCCTCGCAGATCACGTGTGTGGTCGAAAAATGAATTCTCGGGAAACGTGCTGTTATTTGACGCTCTGAGCTCTTCGCCTTGAGTTGCGAACGTTGGTGTTTGGTTGCCAAGTCGATGACTTTAAGCCAGGGCAGGTTCTCGTCCCGGCGGGACGGTCGGGTTGAACTTGCTTGGCTGTATCTGCGCCCGGAAGCGGCCCTGGCAAGGCCCTGCTCCGCCGTACAGACAAGTAGTCTCGGATAGTCGAAGAAAAAAGAGCATGTCGAGCTGTTGACTGATCGCTGAGCTTTTCGGACAGCTGAACTTGCTGCAGGAGTGGCACGCATTTCCCTGACTTTGCGGATTCGGGCGGTTGCCCGCGCTTCGGCGATGGTTGTGCGAACTTGAGTGGCTTGAATCGGACTCTTGCGACGCTGCATGCGAAAGGGGCCGGCGTGGCCCCTTTCGTTTGCGTCGGTACTGGTGGCAAGTGGGACAGCGGCTGGGCGTTCTGTCCGCCGTCGGCAGCAGGCAATCAATCTTTAACGCGCAACTGCGCTTGTATTCAGCGGCGGTTTCAGCCGCGGTGCCATTCTCTGGATCGTCAGTTGGTTCCCACGACGAACTGTCCCATGGATGCCGGTAGTGACCGATGGTCGCAGTCGTAGAATCGATTTGACCGAGGTCCGGGTTGAGCGGTTGAACCCACCTCGTTCGCGTTGCAGCACGTCGTCTGCCGATCCATTCCAAGCGGCAGCCGGGTGCGCCAGACGTGCGCTGAAAGGTCTGTTCCCGGGGAGGGGGCGTATCGGAAGAGCACACTTTTTGACTTCAGTGACCTGCACCAGGAAACAAGAATGAACGTCCGCGAACTCCTGCAATCCAAGAAAGAAGCTGTCATCACCATCGATGCCGAAGACACCATCGGTGCCGCCGCCCACAAGATGAGCGCGAACAGGATCGCTGCGCTGGTGGTGATGAAGGACGATGCCCCGGTCGGCATCATTTCCGAGAAGGACATCGTGCGTACCCTGGCCGACGACGGCCCGCAGGCCGGCCGCCGGGTGATTTCCAGCCTGCCGTCCACCGGCCTGGAGGGCATCGCCCCGGAGGCGACCCTGAAGCAGGCCATGTCGCTGATGACGTACTCGCGGCGCCGTCATCTGATGGTCACCGAAGGCACTCGTCTGGTCGGCATCCTCAGCCTGGGCGACATCGTGAAGAACCTGCTGGGCGAGCTGGAGCTGGAAAAGGCCGTGCTGCAGGACATCTACATGGCCGCCCACTGAGGGCTGCAGCGCTGGAAGCAGAGAAGCCGGGCATTGCCCGGCTTCTTCGTTCACGGCATCGGTGAAATCAGAAAGTGACCTTCACCGAGTCGGCGCTGTAGTTGGCTGGGCCGTGGTAGACCACTTCGATGTTGTTGCCATCCGGGTCGAGCACGAACGCACCGTAGTAGCCCGGGTGGTAAGGGCGTTCACCGGGCGCGCCGTTGTCGGTGCCGCCGGCGGCGATCGCGGCGGTATGGAAGGCATCGACGGTGGCGCTGTCGCGGGCCTGGAAGGCCAGATGGTGGCGGCCGGTCAGCTGGCCGGCGGCGGCCGTGCTGCTGGCGCTGGAAATGAACAGCTCATCGGCCCAGAAGTAGTCATCGCCTTCACCGGCGATCGGGATGCCGATCGTATCGAAGACCGCCTGGTAGAAGCGGCGACTGGCCGCCAGATCGCGCACTACCAGCTGGATGTGGTCGATCAGGCGGCCGCGGTGCAGTTCCATCGTTTCCATACGAACCTCGCAGAAAAAGGGGACGGAGGGGATTAAGCCGCTTCCAGTCCAATAATGCCAGAAACGACTTAATCCCCTCCGTCCCCTTTTCGGGTCAGACGTTGGCGATGATCTCGACCCAGTAGCCGTCCGGGTCCTTGATGAAAGCCAGGTTCTTCATGCGGCCGTCGGTCAGGCGCTTCTGGAAGGTCACGCCCAGATCCTCGAAGCGCTGGCAGGCGGCCTCGATGTCCGGCACCGACACGCAGATGTGGCCGAAGCCGCGCGGGTCGCTGTTGCCGTCGTGGTAGACCGCGCCGTCCTGGGTTTCGGTGCCGTGGTTGTGGGTCAGTTCCAGCACGCCCGGCAGCCCGGCCATCCACAGGCGGCGGGCGTTGTCATCTTCCGGCACCGTGGCGCCAGCGGGCACGTAGGCCAGGAAGTACAGGCTGAACTGGGCCTCGGGGAAGTCGCGCTTGTCGATCAGCTGGTAGCCGAGCACGCGGGTGTAGAAGTCCAGCGAAGCGGCAATGTCCTTCACGCGCAGCATGGTGTGGTTGAACACGAAGCCGATGGTTTCGGCCGGGGCCTGGGCGGCGACGCCGGGAACATCGCGCAGGGCGGGAATGGTCATGGGGGAGGTCCTTCAGACAGGGCCGTTGCCGGCCGGATGGCGCCATTCTACCGGCCAGCACCTGGCGGCACTGCGACGTACAATGGCCGGATCGCACCGTTCCGTCCTGACAACGATTGCCCGCCATGTCGCAGCGTGAATGGGTGGCTGCCGCCATCCGCAAGATCGAAGCTGATTTCAACCGTTCCGCCGATACCCACCTGATCCCGCTGGCGCTGCCAGGGTTCGAGGGCATCGACCTGTACCTGAAGGATGAGTCGAGCCATCCCACCGGCAGCCTGAAGCACCGGCTGGCGCGCTCGCTGTTCCTGTATGCGCTGGCCAATGGCTGGTTGCGTGAAGGGCGTCCGGTGATCGAGGCCTCCAGCGGCTCGACCGCCGTGTCCGAAGCCTATTTCGCGCGGCTGCTCGGCCTGCCGTTCATTGCGGTGATCCCGGCCTCCACCTCGCCTGAAAAGATCGCCGCGATCGAGTTCCACGGCGGCCGTTGCCACCTGGTCGAACGTGCCTGCGACCTCAACTGTGATTCGGAAAAGCTGGCCCGTGAAACCGGTGGCCACTTCATGGACCAGTTCACCTATGCCGAGCGCGCCACCGACTGGCGTGCCAACAACAACATCGCCGAGTCCATCTTCAAGCAGATGGCCGAAGAGCCCAGCCCGGTTCCGGAATGGATCGTATGCAGCCCCGGCACCGGCGGTACCGCAGCCACGTTGGGCCGTTATGTCAGCTACCGCCGGCATGACACCCGCATCCTGTGCGCGGACCCGGAAGTGTCGGTGTTCTTCGATGGTTACAGGGCCGCTGTGGCGGGTGAACAGGACTGGCGCGCGCTGACCTGCAGCGGTGGTTCGCGCGTGGAAGGCATCGGCCGGCCGCGGGTGGAGCCGAGTTTCATCCCGACCAGCGTCGATGCGATGGTGAAGGTGCCCGATGCGCTGAGCCTGGCCGCCATGCGCCATGTCAGCCGGCAGTTGGGGCGCCGCGTCGGCGGCTCGACCGGGACCAACTTCATCGGCGTGCTGCAGGCCGCGCAGTGGATGCGCGAGGCGGGCCATCAGGGCAGCATCGTCAGCATCCTGTGCGACAGCGGCGAGCGCTATGCGCAGAGTTACTACGACCCGGCGTGGTACGCGCGGATGGGGATCGATGTCGACGGCGCCGACGCACAGCTGGCCGCAGCGGTGGCCGGGCAGGGACTGCCCGAATTGCCGTGGTGCAGCCTGGAAGCGTTGTAACGCGGCAACGCACGGCCGGCTGTGTGTCGGCTGGGTAGAGTCGACTGTTAGTCGACTGCTCCAGGTTCAGGTCGCGAAAATCCCGCGCTGCGCGCGAAAGTCGACTAACAGTCGACTCTACCCGGTCGCCGGGGCGGCTCAATATCCCGCTGCAGTGAACGCGTCCAGCACCGCGTCGCGCAGTGCATCGGGCAAGGCCTCGATGTCCATCGCGCGATCATCCAGATGCAGGCTCGGGTCCAGGATGCTCGCTCGGCCCTGGGCCAGCGCCTGCAGCCACAGCAGCACGCAGATCACGAACTCGCGCTCATGGCCCAGCCGCAGCTGGCTGGCGCCGCGTTCGATCACCTCGAACGGGTACCACTCCTGCGCATCGTTGAACGTGCCGCCCTGCTGCAGCACTGCCTGCAACTGCTGCAGATGGCGCGGGGCGTCATCGCCGGCATCGCACAATGCGGCGATCCAGGTCAGTTCGGCCGGACTGGCGGACAATGCCAGTGACCGGGCCGGTGAGGCGGATGCAACTGCAGCCAGACCTTCCATGTAGGGCCTCGTTCGGTGCGTACCGCTGCGGACTCCCCCGCAGCCAGAGCTTCGGTGCGCGACCGTAAGGCCGACGTGAATGCCGGGCCGTGCCCCCTTGTCAGCCCCGCCTGCCAGCGCCATATCCTGCACGCTGCCCGCCTGCCGGGCCCGTACCCTGGAGATCTGCCGTGACCGTTGCCAACCCCCTGCTCGATTTTTCCGGCCTGCCGCGCTTCGAGGCCATCCGCCCCGAGCACGTGGCGCCGGCGCTGGACGTGCTGCTGGCCGAGGCCGAAGCCGCCGTCAGCGCCGCCGAGCAGGTGCAGCCGGTCACCTGGCAGACCTTCGTTGCCCCGCTGGATGACGCCACCGAGCGCCTATGGCGCGCCTGGGGTCTGGTCGGCCACCTGCAGGGCGTGGTCAACACCCCGGAACTGCGTGAGGCCTACAACAGCAACCTGCCGCGGGTGACCCGCTTCGCCAGCGCGCTGGGCCAGAACCTGGCGTTGTACCGGCAGTACCAGACGCTGGCCGCCAGTGCCGAGGCGGCGCGATTCGACGCGGCCCAGCGCAAGGTGCTGGACAACACCCTGCGCGATTTCCGCCTCGGTGGTGCCGAGCTGGCGCCGGAGGCGCAGCAGCGCTTCGCGGCGATCAAGGAAGAACTGTCGGCGCTGTCGGCGAAGTTCTCGCAGAACGTGCTCGACGCTACCGATGCCTGGTCGCTGATCATCGAGGACGAAGCGCGGCTGAAGGGCCTGCCGGAAGACGTGAAGGCCGCCGCACATGCGGCAGCACAGAAGGACGGCAAGGCCGGCTGGAAACTGACCCTGCAGATGCCGTGCTACCTGCCGGTGCAGACCTGGGGTGAGGACCGCGACCTGCGCGAGATCCTGTACCGCGCCAGCGCACAGCGTGCGTCCGAATTCGGCGATGAGTCCCTGGACAACAGCGGCAACATCGATCGGATCCTCGCCCTGCGCGCTGAACTGGCCGCGCTGCTCGGCTTCGATTCGTATGGCGATTATTCGGTAGCGACCAAGATGGCGCAGGACCCGGCCGAAGTGCTGGGTTTCCTGCGTGACCTGGCCGCGCGCGCCAAGCCGTTCGCGGCCAGGGACCGGGCCGACCTGGAGCAGTTCGCACGCGAGCAGCTGGGCATCGACAGCCTGCAGGCCTGGGACCTGGCGTTCGCCGCCGACCGTCTGAAGCAGGCCCGTTACAGCTATTCCGAACAGGAAGTGAAGCAGTACTTCACCGAACCGAAGGTGCTGGGCGGCCTGTTCTCGGTGATCGAGCAGCTGTACGGCCTGCGCGTGCAGGAGGACAGCGCACCGGTGTGGCATGACGACGTGCGCTTCTTCCGTCTGGTCGATGCGCAGGGCGCGCTGGTCGGCCAGTTCTATCTGGACCTGTATGCGCGCGAGGGCAAGCGTGGCGGCGCGTGGATGGACGATTGCCGCAACCGTCGCGTGCGCGCGGACGGCAGCGTGCAGACGCCGCTGGTCTACCTGGTGTGCAACTTCGGCCGCGGTGCCAATGGCAAGCCGGCCACCTTCAGCCACAACGAAGTGACCACGCTGTTCCATGAGATGGGCCATGGCCTGCACCAGCTGCTGACCCGCATCGGCGAACTGGGCGTGGCCGGCATCAATGGCGTGGAATGGGATGCAGTGGAACTGCCCAGCCAGTTCATGGAGAACTTCTGCTGGGAGTGGGAGCACCTGCAGGCCATGACCGCGCACGTGGACACGGGCGAACCGCTGCCGCGCGGGCTGTACGAGCGCATGCTGGCCGCGCGCAACTTCCACAGCGGCATGGCCACGGTGCGCCAGCTTGAGTTCGGCCTGTTCGACATGCTGTTGCACAGTCAGTTCGAACCGGCGCAGGACAGCGTGCTGGCGCTGCTCGATCGCGTGCGTGCGGAGGTGGCGGTGAACCATCCGCCGGCCTGGAACCGCTTCCCGCACCAGTTCAGCCACATCTTCGCGGGCGGTTACGCCGCCGGCTACTACAGCTACAAGTGGGCCGAAGTGCTCAGTGCCGACGCCTATGCGGCGTTCGAGGAAGCGCCGCAGGCACTGGCCGAGACCGGTGCACGCTTCCGCGATGAGATCCTGTCGCGCGGTGGCAGCCGCCCGGCGGCGGAGAACTTCAAGGCCTTCCGTGGGCGCGCGCCGCAGATCGACGCGCTGCTGCGCCACTCGGGCATGGCGTAAACCGTTGTGGTGGGTGCCAACCTTGGTTGGCACTTCACCGCCATCCACGCATGGCGTGGATCCACCGGAAGGTTCGGACATGGCGTAACGCCTTGGTAGGCGCCAACCTTGGTTGGCGGAAAGCCCAGGCCAACCAAGGTTGGCCTCTACCGGGCGTCGCGCCTTGGGGTCATTCGGCGTAGATCATCTTCCGGGTCATGCCGCCGTCGACGATGAAGTCCTGGCCGGTGCTGAAACCGGACAGCGACGACAGCAGGTACACCGCCAGTGCACCGATATCTTCAGGGCGGCCGACCCGGCCGACTGGATGCTGTGCGTGGTCGATGGCCGAGTACTCTGGTTCATGGCGCCGTGAGGGTGCCTGCCACGCAGTGGTACCGACCCAGCCGGGGCTGATGCTGTTCACCCGCACCGCCGGGCCGGCGCTGATCGCCAGCGCATGGGTGAAGGCCACCAGGCCACCCTTGGCCGCCGCATAGGCCTCGCTGTGCGCTTCGGATTGCCAGGCGCGGGTGGAGGCGATGTTGATGATCGCGCCCGCAGCACTGTCCGTCAGCGCCGGCAGCGCGTGCTTGCTGCACAGGAAGGCGCCATGCAGCGACGACAGCCGGCGTTGCCATTCGTGCCAGTCCATGTCCTGCAGCCGCGTGCCGTGCGGCCCGGCGATGCCGGCATTGTTGACCAGCCCGTCGATGTGTCCGAAACGCTGCAGCGCCTCGGCGATGAAGTCGCGCACGCTGGCTTCGTCGGTGATGTCCAAACGCTGGAACGCGGCATCCTCACCGCGCTGCCATTCGTCCAGGCAGGCTTGGCCGGCCTCCCTGTCCAGGTCGCCGATCAGCACGCGTCCGCCGGCACCGAGCACAGCCTGGGCAATACCGCGACCGATGCCGTTGGCGCCGCCGGTGACCAGCACCACCTTGCCCGACAGTGGCGCGGCCGGCCATGCGGCAATCGGCGGCACCGTGCTCACGTCAGGTCTTCGCCGCGCAGGCGACGATGCCAGCCGTCCACGCCGATGCGGTCCAGGGTCTGGATGTTGCGCTCGACGATCACGTCCGGGTCCGGATACACATCCACCGCGCGCGCCACGCTGTCTTCGCGCAGCAGGTGCAGGGTGGGGAAGGGCGCGCGGTTGGTGTAGTTGCTGGCGTCGTCGGCGGCCACGCCCTCGAACTGGTAATCCGGATGGAAGCTGGCCACCTGCAGGATCCCCTGCAGGTCCAGTGCCTCGATCGCCGCATCTGCGTTGTCGAGGAAGTCGTTGTAGTCGAGGAAATCGGTCAGCACCTGCGGATGCACGATCAGCGTCGTGTCGATCTGCTCGGCCGGCGTGTCGCGCAGCAGCACCAGCTCCTCGGCCAGCTGTTCAACCAGCGCTTCTGTCGTGGTCGCATCGCTGAGCACGATGCGGACCTGGTCCTTCACGTATACCGCCTTGGCGAACGGGCACAGGTTCAGGCCGATGACGATGCGCTCCAGCCACAGGCGGGTGGCGGCGATCGGGTCATCGGTGGACAGGTCGGAATCGGTCATGGCGGGCACGTCGGCTGGCGGGGCCGACATTGTAGGCGCGTCGCTGGCAACGCGCCGTCGTACCTGCGGCTGGCAGCGCCGGGGGATTCCCGGCAGGTGGCTCAGTCGCGGAAATTGTTGAACTGCAGCGGCAGCTCGAACTTGCCGGCCTTGAGCACGGCGATGGCGTCCTGCAGGTCATCGCGCTTCTTGCCCTGCACGCGCAGCTTGTCGCCGTTGATCTGGCTTTCCACCTTCAGCTTGGCGTCCTTCAGGGCCGCCGCGATCTTCTTGGCGATCTTCTGCTCGATGCCCTGCTTGACGGTGATCTTCTGCCGGGCCTGGGCCAGGTTGGTCTCGATGTCGCCGAACTCCAGGCTGAGCACGTCGATGCCGCGCGCGGCCAGGCGAGCACGCAGGATGTCGTTCATCTGCTTGAGCTGGAATTCGGTCGGCGCGAACTGATTGATGACATCGCCGTCGCGCTCGAACTTTGCGTCCACGCCCTTGAAGTCGAAGCGGGTGGCCAGTTCGCGGTTGGCCTGGTCGATGGCGTTGGTCAGCTCGTGGGTGTCGACTTCGGACACGACGTCGAAGGAAGGCATGGGCGATGCTCCGCAGGTTTCAGTGGCGATCATTCTATCGTGCCGGCCCGCGTGCCCGCTTTCTGTGGAGCCCGGCCCATGCTCGGCGGCCGCCCTACAATCCGGTGCGGTCGGCGATAATGGGCCATGAACGTGCAACGCTCCCCTTCGCGTGCGGTGGCCTGGATGGTCGCTGCGGTCGCCTGTTTCTCGCTGATGGACGCTGGCATGAAGCAGCTGTCGGCCAGCTATCCCACCCTGGAAGTGACTTTCCTGCGTGGTGCGGCCTCGTTGCCGTTCGTGCTGGTGTGGGTGCTGGTCAGTGCCGGCCCACGTTCGCTGGTGCCGCGGCGCTGGGGCCTGCACCTGCTGCGTGGCGCGTTGGGCATGGCGATGATCGGCTGCTTCGTGTTCGCCCTGCGCGACCTGCCGCTGTCCACCGCCTACACCATCTACTTTGTTGCCCCGCTGCTGATCGCCGCGCTGTCGGTGCCGTTGCTGGGCGAGCGGGTCGGGCCGCGGCGCTGGGTCGCCATCGGCATTGGCCTGGTGGGCGTGCTGGTGGTGCTGCGGCCGGGCGTGGATGGCTTCATTTCGGTGCCCGGCCTGATGGTGCTGGCGGCGGCAACGGCCTATGCCGTGGCGGCGATCACGGTCAGCCTGCTGACCCGCACCGATACCTCGCAGTCGATGGTGGTCTGGTTCCTGGTGATCATGGCCATCGGCGCCGGCCTGCTCGCCATTCCCGGCTGGGTACCGCTGCAGCTGGCACACGCGCCTTTGATTGCCGGCATGGGCCTGGCCGGGGCGCTGGGCCAGATTGCCCTGACCAAGGCCTTCCAGCTGGGCGAGGCCTCGATGATCGCGCCGCTGGAGTACAGCGGCCTGGTCTGGGTGATCGGCTGGGATCTGGCCTTCTGGGGCCAGCTGCCGGACGGCTATACCTGGGTGGGCGCGGCGATCATCGTCGCCTCGGGGCTGTACCTGCTGCATCGCGAGCGGGTAAACCGGCAGGAACCGCCGAAGCCGCTGGATCATCCCTGAGCCCGGGGGTAGTGCCGGCCACTGGCCGGCAACCCCTTGCGCCGGAGGGACCGCTGCAGGTGCCGGCCAGCGGCCGGCACTACCGGGGACAGTTTCTTAGAACCAAAAGGAATAACATTCTGGGCCATGGCGCGGGCGCGCGACCGCCTGCGCTGGTAGGCTGCACGCCCCCTTCCGTCACCCAGCCGGTGAGCCACGCCCGTGATCGAGTTCCAGCGCCTGCACAAATCCTATGCCGTTGCCGGCCGCGAAGTCAGCGCGCTGCAACCGTTGGACCTGACCATCGAGGCCGGTGAGGTTTTCGGCATCATCGGCCATTCCGGCGCCGGCAAGTCGACACTTATCCGCATGATCAACCGCCTGGAAGAACCCAGTGGTGGCCGGCTGCTGATCGGCGGTGAGGATGTCACCGCGCTGGACGCGGACGGCCTGCGCGCGCTGCGCCGGCGCATCGGCATGATCTTCCAGCACTTCAACCTGCTGTCCTCGCGCACGGTGGCTGGCAATGTCGCCTTCCCGCTGGAACTGGCCGGCACGCCGAAGACGGAGATCGACGCGCGCGTGGCCGAGCTGCTGCAGACTGTGGGCCTCGAAGCGCATGCGCAGAAGTATCCGGCGCAGCTGTCCGGTGGCCAGAAACAGCGCGTCGGCATCGCCCGCGCGCTGGCGACCCGTCCGCAGATCCTGCTGTGCGACGAGGCCACCAGTGCGCTCGACCCGCAGACCACCGCTTCGGTGCTGTCGCTGCTGTCGAAGATCAATCGCGAGCTGGGCCTGACCATCGTGCTGATCACCCACGAGATGGACGTGATCCGCCGTGTCTGCGACCGCGTTGCGGTGCTCGATGCCGGCCAGATGGTCGAAACCGGTCCGGTCACCCGGGTGTTCCTGCACCCGCAGCACCCGACCACGCGCCGTTTCGTCAGCGAATCGGAGCATGTGGACGAGGGCACGCTGCACCGCGATTTCGATGCCGTCGGTGGCCGCATCGTGCGCCTGACCTTCCTCGGTGGCGACACCTACGAACCCCTGCTCGGCCGCGTCGCGCGCGAGACCGGGGTCGACTACAACATCCTGTCCGGCCGCATCGACCGGATCAAGGACACCCCGTATGGCCAACTGGTGGTCGCCCTGGTGGGCGGCGACCAGTCCGCCGCGCAGGCCGCGTTCGTGGCCGCCGGCGTGCATGTTGAGGAGCTGCGTCGATGATCATCGCTACTGCCGGCGGATTCTTCCGCCACCTGGACGCGGGCAAGTGGGCCGACATCGGCCAGGCCACCATCGACACCCTGCTGATGCTGCTCGGTTCGCTGCCGCTGACCCTGGCCATCGGCCTGCCGCTGGGCGTGCTGCTGTACCTGTTCGGTGCACCGCAGATGAAGCGCCGTCCGTTCGCCTATGGCGTGCTGGCGCTGGTGGTGAACCTGCTGCGCTCGGTGCCTTTCATCATCCTGATGATCGTGCTGATCCCGGTCACCCTGTTCCTGATGGGGACGTCGCTGGGTGTACGCGGTGCGATCGTGCCTCTGGTCATCGGTGCCGCGCCGTTCTACGCGCGCCTGGTCGAGACCGCACTGCGCGAAGTTGACCGTGGCGTGATCGAAGCGACCCAGGCGATGGGAGCCACCACCTGGCAGCTGGTCACCCGCGTGCTGCTGCCGGAAGCGCGCCCGGGCCTGATCGCTGGCGCAACGGTCACCACCGTCGCGCTGATCGGCTTCACCGCGATGGGCGGTGCGATCGGCTCCGGTGGCCTTGGCGACCTGGCCTTCCGCGACGGCTACCAGCGCTCGCACACCGACGTGGCGCTGGTCACCGTGGTCCTGCTGCTGATCCTGGTGCAGCTGCTGCAGATGCTTGGCGACCGCCTGGTCGCGCATTACAGCCGCAGATAACAGAATGCCGGGCGGCGCCCGGCATCTCGTTTGGGTAGTGCCGGCCGCTGGCCGGCAATCCCACGTGCGGTCAACGCACGTTCGGTACTTCGTAACCCAGCTTCCCGACCTGCTCCGGGTGCTGCGGCACGCGCTTGAGCTTGTCGGTGTTCACCCCGTACTCGTCACGCAGGCGTTCGGCCAGCTCCTTGTACAGGGCTTTGTCCATGTCCGGCGTACGCGAGAAGATCCAGGCCATCTCGCGGCCCGGGTAACCGATCAGTGCCCACGAGTAATCCGGTGCCACTTCCAGCACCCGCGAATGGGTAGGCACGACGCGGTAGAACCAGGTGCGCCAGCCGTGGTTGCCGCTGTCCGGGTCGACGCTGGCGCGGGCACGCACTTCCTGCAGCGGTTCGCCGAAGCCATCACGGTAGCGGTAGGTGATGCCGACCTTGTGCTCGTCCCGCAGTTCGTAGTCGTTGACGCTGGCCACATGGCCACGTTCGATGAAGTTCGGCACGCGGCCGATCACGTACCAGGTGCCCATGAAGCGCTTCAGGTCGATCGGCGCATCCGGGTCGGTCGCGCGCGGGGTGCTGGCGCGGGGCGATGGCGGCTCACTGGCGGCCACGGCGGGGCCCGCCAGGGACAGGGCCAACAGCATGGCGCAGAGCGGGCGGATCGAAGTCATGCGGGAGCGGGCTCAGGAGGGCTTTGCCTGAGCATGGTCGACTGAGCGTGCGCGATCCGTCAATGGTGTCGCAACCTGTGAGAAGGGCCTTGCCCAAGCTGTGTTGCATTGTCCACCGGAGAAGCCCCATGAACGCACGTTCCGTCCGCCGCCCTGCAACTGAACGCGTCATCATTGAACGCGCCGATCCGCGCCTGCTGCGCAGCGTGCAGCAGGTGGCCCTGGCCGGCCTGGCGCTGGTACTGGTCTGGCCAGCCGCGCGCGGCAGCAACGCCTGGCTGGGCTGGCTGCCGATGTGGCTGGTGGGCATGCCGCTGGTGGCCTGGTGGGCGCTGCTGCGCTTCCCTGTGCCGCGCCTGTCGTGGCTGCGGCTGGCCCGTCGCACCGGTGGACAGGCACATCGTCGCACCGCCGGGACGCCCCGCCGTCGCCGCCGCGCTACGGCCACGGCCTGACCTTCGACACGGGGGCGGCTGCAGCGATCCATGCTAGCGTTCCACGGCTTATGACTGCCTGGAGCTGCAATGTCTCGACTCGCTTCCGCCTGCCTGCTGGCTGGCATGATGACCGCTGCCTCGGTGGGGACCGCCGTGGCTGCTGAAGACACCGATCGCTACGCCTGGCTGGAGGACGTCACCGGCGACAAGCCGCTGTCCTGGGTCAAGGAACAGAACGCCAAGTCCGAGGCGCGCCTGGCGCAGACCCCGGCCTTCAAGCAGATGGAGACCAGCATCCGCGAGGTGCTCGACTCCGATGCCAAGATTCCCGCCGTGCAGAAGATCGGTGACTACTATTACAACTTCTGGAAGGACCAGCAGCACGAGCGTGGCCTGTGGCGCCGCACCACGCTGGCCGAGTACCGCAAGGCCTCGCCGCAGTGGGAGACCGTGCTTGACCTCGATGCCCTGAACAAGGCCGAGGGCGAGAACTGGGTCTGGCACGGCGCCGACTGCCTGCGCCCGGATTACAGCCGCTGCCTGATCGCGCTGTCGCGCGGTGGTGCCGACGCCGACGTGACCCGCGAGTTCGACCTGGCCAACAAGACCTGGATCAAGGACGGCTTCTTCCGTCCGGAGTCGAAGGGCGGCCTGAACTGGATCGATCGCGACACCGTATTCGTCTACACCGACTTCGGTGCCGGCTCGATGACCACCTCCGGCTACCCGCGCGTGGCCAAGCTGTGGAAGCGTGGTACGCCGATGGCCTCCGCCAGCGTGGTGTATGAAGGCAAGCCGGAAGACATGTACATCGCGGCGATGCACGATGACACCCCGGGCTTCGAGCGCAACCTGGTCAGCCGCACGCTGGCGTTCTACAACAACGAGATCTACCTGCGTGGCGACGATGGCACGCTGACCAAGATCGATGCGCCGAACTCGGCCGAGAAGGGCCTGCACAAGCAGTGGCTGACCCTGGAGTTGCGTGATCCGTGGACCGTGGGTGGCAAGACCTATGCGTCCGGTTCGCTGCTGGCGACCAGGCTGGATGACTTCCTGGCCGGCAAGCGTGACTTCGACGTGCTGTTCACCCCGACCGCGACCACCTCGCTGGCCAGCGCCACCTGGACCAAGAGCCACCTGGTGCTGAACGTGCTGGATGACGTCAAGAACCGCCTGTCGGTGCTGACCCCGGGCGCCAATGGCTGGCAGACCAGCCGCTTCGTTGGCGCGCCGGCCTTCGGCACGCTGGGCGTGGCTGCTGTCGACAGCAACGACAGCGACGCGGTGTGGCTGACCGCCACCGACTACCTGACCCCGACCACTCTGGCGCTGGCCGAGATCGGGCAGGCCCCGGAAACGCTGAAGACCATGCCGGCCTTCTTCGATGCCAAGGGCAAGGTGATCGAGCAGCACTTCGCCACCAGCAAGGACGGCACCCGCGTGCCGTACTTCGTGGTGCACGACAAGGCGATGAAGCTGGACGGTTCCAACCCGACCCTGCTGTACGGTTACGGTGGTTTCGAGATCTCGCTGACCCCGGGCTACTCCGGTGGCATGGGCCGCGCCTGGCTGGAAAAGGGCGGCGTGTACGTGGTTGCCAACATCCGTGGCGGCGGCGAATACGGCCCACGCTGGCACCAGGCGGCGCTGAAGCAGAACCGCCACAAGGCCTATGAAGACATGGCCGCGGTGGCACGCGATCTGGTCAAGCGCAAGATCACCAGCGCCAGTCACCTGGGCGTGCAGGGCGGCAGCAACGGTGGCCTGCTGACCGGCAACATGCTGACCCAGTACCCGGAACTGTTCGGTGCGGTGGTGGTGCAGGTGCCGCTGCTGGACATGAAGCGCTACAGCCATCTGCTGGCCGGCGCCTCGTGGATGGCCGAGTACGGCAACCCGGATACCAGCGACTGGGCGTTCATCAAGACCTTCTCGCCGTACCACCTGTTCGACGCGAAGAAGAAGTACCCGCCGGTGCTGTTCACCACCTCCACCCGCGATGACCGCGTGCACCCGGGCCACGCCCGCAAGATGGCGGCGAAGATGATCGACGCCGGCAAGGACGTGACCTACTACGAGAACATCGAAGGTGGCCACGGCGGTGCAGCCAACAATGCGCAGGCCGCACACATGTCGGCGCTGGCCTACAGCTTCCTGTGGGAGCGGTTGGGCGGTAAGTAAGCAGACAGGCAGAACGGAAAACGCCGCCCCCCGGGGGGGGGGTTTTTTTTTAAGGTTTGGGGGGGGGGGGGGGGGGGGGGGGGGGGGGGGGGGGGGGGG
>NZ_JAPTFQ010000002.1:0-162595 GCF_030985535.1 Stenotrophomonas sp. Sm2128 | reverse complement strand
CTTCGTATTACCGCGGCTGCTGGCACGAAGTTAGCCGGTGCTTATTCTTTGGGTACCGTCATCCCAACCGGGTATTAACCAGCTGGATTTCTTTCCCAACAAAAGGGCTTTACAACCCGAAGGCCTTCTTCACCCACGCGGTATGGCTGGATCAGGCTTGCGCCCATTGTCCAATATTCCCCACTGCTGCCTCCCGTAGGAGTCTGGACCGTGTCTCAGTTCCAGTGTGGCTGATCATCCTCTCAGACCAGCTACGGATCGTCGCCTTGGTGGGCCTTTACCCCGCCAACTAGCTAATCCGACATCGGCTCATTCAATCGCGCAAGGTCCGAAGATCCCCTGCTTTCACCCGTAGGTCGTATGCGGTATTAGCGTAAGTTTCCCTACGTTATCCCCCACGAAAAAGTAGATTCCGATGTATTCCTCACCCGTCCGCCACTCGCCACCCAGAGAGCAAGCTCTCCTGTGCTGCCGTTCGACTTGCATGTGTTAGGCCTACCGCCAGCGTTCACTCTGAGCCAGGATCAAACTCTTCACTTAAAACTACATGATCCGAAGATCAAAATTTAAAGCTGCAGATGATTGATGCTGGCAACGTATCGCTTGCTTTAAAACAATTAATAGTTGCTTGATCAAACGTCTGCAAGATGGACAATCATCCTTCCTGCAGGCGCCTTCACAAGATACCTGCGCATACTTTCAAAGATCCGGGGAAGTGGCCTCAGCGCCGTTCCCGTGTGCTGCGAAGTTTCCTTCGAAGCGAGCCGCCCATTATGCCAGACTTTTTCAGTCCGTCAACACCTTCGTTCGATCATCTCGTTCGGCGGTGGTGGGCGCCCTGTTGCCGCTGAAGCCCCTTGGTGGCGACCCCTGCGACGGGGGAGGAGAAGTATGTCCCTATTCCCATCGTTTGTGAAGGGGGTGTGGCGATTTTTTTCACCGGATGTTGCATCCGTTCATCCGTCGCGCTGCGGGAGGACCGCCCGAAGAGCAGCCAAGCGTGGGCTTGGCTCTACAAGAGCATAAGGAAGGGCCGGCTGCGCCGGCCCTTCCTTTGTCTCAGGCAGCGACCAGGCGTACGCGGGCGAAGGTACGCTTGCCGACCTGCAACAGGCCTTCGAAGCCCGGCTGCAGCACCTGCTGGCCGTCTTCGACCACCTCACCGTCCACCTTGACCGCGCGCTCCTTGAGCTTGCGGTTGGCTTCGGAGTTGCTCGGGGTCAGGCCGGCCGCGGTCAGCAGCGCAGCGATACGCAGGCCTTCGACCGGGATCGCCACGTCCTGCAGCGGCAGCTGGGTGATGTCGCCCTGCCCGGTCACCGCCGCTTCCCAGCCGGCGATCGCCTGCTCGGCCGCTGCAGCGTCGTGGAAGCGGGTCGCCAGTTCACGCGCCAGGCGCAGCTTGACCACGCGCGGGTTCAGGCCGCCATTGGCCACCTGCTCGCGCAGCTGCACGGCTTCGGCCTGGCTGATGTCGAAGGACAGCAGCTCGATCCAGCGCCACATCAGGGTGTCGTCCACCTTCATGGTCTTGGTGACGATATCGATGGCCGGTTCGCTGATGCCAATGTAGTTGCCCAGCGACTTGGACATCTTGTTGACGCCGTCCAGGCCCTCCAGCAGCGGCATGGTCAGCACCACCTGCGGCTTCTGGCCGTGGTGCTCCTGCAGGCCACGGCCCATCAGCAGGTTGAACTTCTGGTCGGTACCGCCCAGCTCCACGTCGGCCTCCAGGGCCACGGAGTCGTAGCCCTGCACCAGCGGGTACAGGAACTCATGGATGGCGATGGACTGCTGGGCGGCGTAGCGCTTGGCGAAGTCGTCGCGCTCGAGCATGCGTGCCACGGTGTGCTGGCCGGCCAGGCGGATCATGTCGGCCGCGCCCATCTTGCCGAACCACTCCGAGTTGAAGCGGACTTCGGTACGGCTGCGGTCCAGCACCTTGAACACCTGCTCCTCATAGGTACGGGCGTTGGCCAGCACGTCCTCGCGGCTGAGCGGCTTGCGGGTGAGGCTCTTGCCGGACGGGTCGCCGATCATGCCGGTGAAGTCGCCGATCAGGAAAATGACCTGGTGGCCGAGGTCCTGGAACTGGCGCATCTTGTTCAGCAGCACCGTGTGGCCCAGGTGCAGGTCGGGCGCGGTGGGGTCGAAGCCGGCCTTGATCCGCAGCGGGCGGCCCTCCTGCAGGCGCGCACGCAGATCCTCGAGCTTGAGGATCTCGTCGGCACCACGGCCGATCTGGGCAAGGGCTTCTTCAATCGAGGACACGTGACTACTCCCGGCAACGCCGATTCTTGTGTGGGGTGTTAAAGCAAAGTTAACCCGATTGGCTTCACAAAAGCCAATGGGCACAAGGGTTTGACGCGGTTTTCTCAGGTGTCTATGGTAACCGGCGATCAGGCCCCCGCTCCCGGGCCACCAGGAAAAAACCGCCGATGCACAATTCCGAACAAGGGCGCGCACGCAAGCAGCGCTTCCAGGAACGCCTCCACGTCCTGCACGACAACGCCCTGCATCGGAAGCTCAGGCAACATCTTCCCGCCGCCTTCAACGAGCGCTGGACCCGGCGCCATTGGATGCATGCCAGCCTGTTCGCGACCATCGGCGCCCTGGTGGCGACGATCGTGCCGGGCTTCTCGCACACCATCGACGCCCCCTTTGCCGACAGCCATACCAGCCTGGCACTGCCGTTGCCGCCGCTGGCCATGGCCCGCCAGCAGCAGGTGCCCGGTGACAGCTGGCAGGTGCTGCGCGTGGAACGCGGCCAGACCCTGAGCGATCTGTTCGACAAGGCCGGTATCCCGGCGACCACCCTGCACCGGGTACTGGACCACCCGGGGGCGCGCGAGGCGCTGACCAAGCTTCGCCCGGGCGCCGAGATCGCCTTCGACATGCCGCTGTCCGGCGACCTGCGCAGCATCCGCTTCGACCGCGATGCCGACAACCGGGTGGAGCTGAGCCTGGCCGGTGACGACATCAAGGAGAAGGTGACCAAGCGCGAGACCTCCACGCGCACGGTGGTCACCAGTGGCGAGATCACCAGCTCGCTGTATGCCGCGGCCCGCCGCGCCGGGCTGTCGCCGTCGGCGATCGCGACGATGACCGACGACATCTTCAAGTACGACATCGACTTCTCGAAGGACCTGCAGCCGGGCGACCGCTTCAGCGTGGTGATGGATGAAACCTGGCGCGAAGGCGAGAAGGTGGACACCAGCAAGATTCTGGCGGCGACGTTCACCACCGGTGGCAAGACCTATTCCGGCTTCCGCTTCGACCGCAACGGCAAGTCCGAGTACTACGACATCAACGGCCGTTCGCTGAAGAAGAGCTTCATCCGCATGCCGATCCCGTTCGCGCGGCTGAGCTCGACCTTCGGTGCGCGCAAGCACCCCGTGCTGGGCAAGATGCGCATGCACAAGGGCGTGGACTACGCCGCGCGCACCGGCACCCCGATCATGGCCGCCGGCGACGCCCGCGTGCAGTTCGCCGGCGTGCAGCGCGGTTACGGCAACGTGGTGATCCTCGACCACGGCCGTGGCCACACCACCCTGTATGGGCACATGTCGCGCTTTGCGAACATCAAGACCGGCCAGCGGGTGGCCCAGGGCACGGTGATCGGTTATGTCGGCTCGACCGGCCTGGCCACCGGCCCGCACCTGCACTACGAATTCCGCGTCAACGGCGAGCACCGCAACCCGCTGACCGTGACCATGCCGCCGCCGGAGCCGCTGAAGGGCGCCGAGCTGGTCGCCTTCCGCGCGCAGACCGCGCCGGCGATGGCCCGCATCCAGGGCATGGAGAAGCTGATCTACGCCGATGCCAGCCCGGCACCGACCAGCCGCGACGAGGCCGCCCCCGAGGTGGCCAGCGCCAAGGACAAGAGCAGCACCGGCCGCAAGCGCGGCTGAGCCCCTGCGTTGACGAAGAAGGACGCGGCAGCACAAGCTTGCCGCGTCCTTTTTTTATGCTCGCCATGAACACGACTGCCGACACTGACGCCCCCCTGTACCTTGGCCTGATGTCGGGCACCAGTGCCGACGGCATCGATGCCGCGCTGGTGCAGTTTCCTGGCGGCGGAGGCTGCCGCTTCGTGCACGGCCTGACCGCCCGCTGGGAGCCGGTGCTGCGTGCACGGCTGGTGGCGCTGGGCGAAGGTGGTCCACTGGATTCGCTGGAGGAGCTGGGCGAGCTGGACGCCCGGATCGCGATCAGCTTCGCCGGGGCCGCCAACCAGCTGCTGGCCGAGGCTGGCGTGGACCGCAGCCAGGTGCGTGCGATCGGCTCGCATGGGCAGACCGTGCGTCACCGGCCGCTGGCCGACCCCGCCTTCACCGTGCAGCTGGGCGACGGCAACCGCATCGCCGAGTTGACCGGGATCACCACGGTCTCCGACTTCCGCCGCCGCGACGTGGCGGCCGGGGGCCATGGTGCGCCACTGATGCCGGCCTTCCACCTGGCCATGCTGGGCACGGCCGACGAAGACCGCGCCGTGCTCAATCTGGGCGGTATCGCCAACCTGACCCTGATTCCGCGCGAAGGTGCGGTACGTGGCTTCGATACCGGCCCGGCCAATGCGCTGATGGATGCCTGGTGCCAGCGCCACACCGGCCGCACCTTTGATGCCGACGGCGCGTACGCCGCCAGCGGCGCGGTGGACGAGGGCCTGCTGGCGGGCTGGCGCTCGGACCCGTGGTTCGCGCTGCCGCCGCCGAAGAGCACCGGCCGTGAGCAGTTCCACCTGGCCTGGGCCGAGGCGCACATGGCCGAGGGCCAGTACGCGGCGGCCGACGTGCAGGCGACCCTGCTGGAGCTGACCGTGGCAACGGTGGCCGACGCGCTGCTGGCGCAGCAGCCGCAGACCCGCCGCCTGCTGGTCTGTGGCGGCGGGGTACGCAACCGGCAGCTGATGAAGCGCCTCGCGGCCCGGCTGCCGGACGTGCAGGTGGAATCCAGCGCCGTGCACGGGCTGGACCCGGAGTACGTGGAAGCAATGGGCTTTGCATGGCTGGCGCAGCGGACGATGGACGGGCTGGCCGGCAACCTGCCAAGCGTGACCGGAGCTAAGGGCCCGCGGATCCTGGGTGCGATCCACCTGGCGTGAGGTGGCGCCATCCACGCGTGGCGTGGATCTACCGGGCAGCCGGACGTGGGCTCGTCTCTACAGCATTGCGGCGCGGCCGCTAATCGAAGCCCTGCCCTGCGGGCAAGGCCTGCAGGGCGGCAATGGCATCGGACAGGGCATCCACTTCCGGATCGCCGAAGCCGGAGCGGACTTCCAGTTCACTGCTGAACAGGCCCTGCTCCAGCAAGGCGGCACAGGTCTGTTCGTGGGTCCAGCCGCGGGCGACCGCGACGCGTTTGATACGTTCCAGCAGCAGCGGGTCCAGATCCCGCAGCACAACGTCGGCCATGCTCACTTCCCCGTTCGCAAGGCACCGCCCCCTCGGCGCGTCGGGGCGATGATCCCGCAGACCGGGCGGGCAGGCAATCAGGTCGAGCCGGCGGCCTGGCGACGGCGCTGCTGCAGGATCAGCAGGGCGCAAAGGATCACTACCGGGATCGCCACCAGCGCGGTACCGACGAAGAACAGCGCGTAGCCTTCCAGCAACGTCCGGCCCTGTGCGAGCGTCTGTACCGACCACCCCGAGAGCCCCTTGAGTGCCTTGCCGGGCATCGCGTAGAACGAACTCAGCAGTGCGTACTGGGTTGCGGTGTACCCGATGCTGGTCAGGCTCGACATGTAGGCGATCAGCGCCGTACCGGCGAAGCCGCTGGCGAAGTTGTCGATTGCCATGGCCACGGCGAAATGGGTTGTGTCCGGGCCGGAATAGGCCAGCCAGGCAAACGCCAGGTTGGAGGCCGGCCCCAGCACGGCGCCTACCATCAGCGCCGCCAGCACCCCCCAGCGGACCGAGACCAGGCCCGCTGCGGCAATACCGACGAAGGTCGCGACCAGCCCGACCGAGCCACGCACCGCGCCCACGGTGTCCTCGTCCAGGCCGAGATCGACGTAGAACGGGTTGGCCATCGGTCCCATGACGAAGTCGGCCATGCGATAGACGCTGATGGCCACCAGGATCAGGATCGCGCCGCTGCGATGCTCGCGGACGAAGGCGATGAACGGTCCCGCTACGGCGTCGAACAATCCGCGCGGTGTCCACAGCGAGGTCGCCTGTGCCTGCACGGCAGCCACTTCCCGCGCGGGTTCGCGGGCCATGACCACGGCCACCACGCCAAGCGCCATCAGCACGGCCATGATCTCGTAGGAAACCTGCCAGCCGACACGGGCCGCGATGATCAGGATCAGCGCATCGGTGACCAGCAACGCAGTGCGGTAGCCCAGTGCCGAGGATGAGGTCAGCAGTCCAAGCTGCTCGCTGTTGTCAGCACTTTCAATGCGCCAGGCATCGATGACGATGTCCTGGGTGGCCGAAGCAAACGCCACGATCACGGCCATCACGCCGAACACGACGATGTGCTGCCAGGCGATACCCAGGAGCTGGATCTGGCCCCCCTTGGGCTGGACCAGCGCCATGCCGACCAGGCCCACCACCACAACCAGCTGCGACAGCAGCATCCAGCCACGGCGGCGGCCAAAGCGGCCGAACAGAGGCACGTCGGTCTTGTCGACGATCGGTGCCCACAGGAACTTCATGGTGTAGGCCAGCCCGACCCATGACAGGAAGCCGATCGTACTCAGCTCGATGCCTTCCTTGCGCATCCAGAAGCCGAGCGTGTTGCCCACCAGGTAGATCGGCAGGCCGGAACTGAAGCCGAGCAGCAGCATCGCCAGCACCTTGCGCTGGCTCAGGTTGGACAACACCTGCTGCCACGGTCGGCGCGGCTTGGCAGCCTCGGTCACAGGTCGTAGTCCACGGTGAACGGGGCGTGGTCGGAGAAGCGCTCGTCGCGGTAGATCGAGCAGCTTCGCAGGCGGTCACGCAGGCCCGGGGTGATGAACTGGTAGTCGATGCGCCAACCGACATTGTTGGCACGGGCGGCGCCGCGGTTGCTCCACCAGGTGTAGTCCTCTCCGGTGGGGTTGAGCAGGCGGTAGGCATCGGCCCAGCCGCGACCGGCAGCGACATCGGTGGCCTGGCCGTGGTCGGCGCAGAGGGCGTTGAGCCAGTCGCGTTCCTCCGGCAGGCAGCCGGAATTCTTCTGGTTGGACTTCCAGTTCTTGATGTCCAGCGCCGAACGCACGATGTTCCAGTCGCCGCACAGCACGTAGTCGCGGCCGCTGCGCGCCCACTCCTCCAGGATCGGCCGCAGCCATTCCATCACTTCGAACTTGAAGCCCTGGCGCAGGTCGCCCGAGCTGCCGGACGGGATATAGAAGGAGACCACGCTGAGGTTGCCGTAGCGTGCCTCGATGTAGCGGCCTTCGTCGTCGAACGGGGCCCAGCCCAGCGAAGTGATGACCTGGTCCGGCTCGCGCTTGCTGTAGATCGCCACGCCGCTGTAGCCCTTCTTGGTAATGGCGTCGCGGTAGAAGCAGTGGTGGCCGTCCGGGCGGAACATCGGGTCGCTCAGCTGGTCTTCCTGGGCCTTGGTTTCCTGGATGCACAGGACATCGGCATCCTGGGCACGGAACCAGTCGAGGAAGCCCTTGGTCGCGGCGGAACGGATGCCATTGGCGTTGAAACTGATGATGCGCATGCGGAAGACCTACGGCGGGAAACCGGGCAAGCATACCGGTTGACTGCAGGGCTGCGCAGTCCGCCGGGTGGGCCCGCCAGCGCCTTCACACGGGGCCGGACGAGCGCGAAACGCCCAGCTGGATTAGGATTTGTGCTCCAAATGAAGATGAATCGAGTTTTGATGAGCGACCACCGCCACCGTTTCCTGCAGCTGGCCCTGACCGCCGACGCCCTTCGCTTCGGCCAGTTCACCCTCAAGTCCGGCCGGCTGAGCCCCTATTTCTTCAACGCCGGGCGCTTCGACTCCGGCTCGCTGCTGTCCCAGCTCGGCGCGTGCTATGCCGATGCCATCGATGCCAGCGGGATCAAGTACGACGTGGTGTTCGGCCCGGCCTACAAGGGCATCCCGCTGGCCACCGCGATGGCCTGCGAGCTGGCCCAGCGCGGCCGCGACCTGCCGCTGTCGTTCAACCGCAAGGAAGCCAAGGACCATGGCGAGGGTGGCCAGCTGATCGGCGCCGACATGCAGGGCAAGCGCGTGCTGATCGTCGACGACGTGATCACCGCCGGTACCGCGATCCGCGAAGCGCTGGGCATCATCCGCGCCGCCGGTGGCACCCCGGCCGGCATCGTGGTGGCACTGGACCGCCAGGAGATCGCTTCGGAGACCGACCGCCGTTCTGCCGCGCAGTCGGTGGCCGAAGAAGCCGGTATCCCGGTGATCGCCGTGGCATCGCTGGCCGATCTGCTTGATTTCGCCTCCGGCAACCCGGAACTTGTGGGTTACCGGCAGCCGCTGGAAGCCTACCGGGCCCAGTACGGCGTTCGTTCGATCCGCTGACCGACCCAGGGGAAAGGTCATGTCCCGAGTTCCTGCTGTCCTCTTCGCCGGCCTGCTGCTGGTCGTGCCGTTCACCGTACCGGCGCAGTCGCGCGACAGCGGCAAGGCGGAAAAGAAGCTGTACTGCTGGAACGAGGGCAAGGAGCGGATCTGCAGTGATTCGCTGCCGGCCGACGCGGTCAACCATGCCCGCGAGGAATTCAATGCGAGCACGGGCCTGCGCAATGCGCAGGTCCAGCGCGCGTTGACCGACGAGGAGCGTGCCGCTGCCAGCACCGCTGCGCAGCAGCAACAGCTGGACCTGATGGCCGAGCAGACCCGCCAGCGCACCGAGCAGGCCATGTTGTCCACCTACGGCAGCGAGGCCGACCTGCGCCGGGTGTTTGCCGAGCGCCAGGAAGTGCTGGACAACAACCTGAAGACAGCCGAGTACAACGTCACCAGCCTGCGTGAGTCGCTGGTGGCGCTGCTGTCGGCGGCGGGGGACCGCGAGCTGGCCGGCGCCAAGGTGGCCGACAAGCAGGCCGAGGCGATCCGCAAGCGGCATGCGCAGCTGCAGGCGCAGCAGCGCCTGCAGGCCGGGCTGGTGCAGCAGCAGCAGGCGTTGAAGGCCGAGATCGACAGCACCCTGCAGCGCTATCGCGAGCTGAAGGGGCTGGTGCCGGCGGACGCTCCGGCGGGCTGACGGCGCTGCCTTCGCCGGGCATGGCCCGGCGCTATCCCGGGCCTGGTTACGGGTTGGCCCACGGAATTTATGCACTCTTTACGCGTCGGCCCGGTCCGGCGCGTAGTGCGTTTATGGGGGGTAGGACGACGATGGCGGCCTGAGGTGGAGGGGTTCCACCAGGACGCTATTGCAATGTCCCCCTGGCTGTCGTTGTTGTGTGGCGTGCTGGTGCTGGTTGCCGCCGCCTATCTCCTTTATGTCGTGCTGCGGCCCGAGTCGTTCTGAGCGGAGCCGGCCATGACTGAGATGCTTGTGATTATTGCCGCCAGCCTGCTGCTGGCGTGGCCGCTGGGCCTGTACCTGGCCCGCGTGATGCGCGGCACGCCGATGAAGATCGACGTGCTGTTCCACTGGATCGAGAAGCCGCTGTACAGGGTGTTCGGGGTCGATCCGTCGCGGTCGATGTCCTGGCGCGGCTATGTGCTGGCCTTCGTGCTGAGCAACGTGGTGGTCGCGGTGCTGACCCAGGCGGTGTTCATGACCCAGGCCTGGTTGCCGTTGAACCCGGACCAGATCCCGAACATGCGCTGGGACACCGCGCTGCACACGATGATCTCGTTCCTGACCAACACCAACCAGCAGCACTATTCGGGCCAGGCGCAGCTGTCCTACTTCTCGCAGATGACCGGCATCACCGGCCTGCAGGTGGTGACGCCGATGATGGGCCTGGCGCTGGCGGTGGCGACGCTGCGCGCGTTGTTCTCGCGTGCGCCGCAGGCTGCGGCGACCACCGGGGCCGGCGATGACCGCCAGGTGGCGGTGGGCAACTACTACGTGGACGTGGTGCGCCTGTGCGTGCGCTTCCTGCTGCCGCTGTGCCTGGTGTGGACGCTGGTGCTGACCAGCCAAGGCGTGCCGTCGACGATGGCCGGTGGCCCACAGGCCACGCCGATCGATGCCAGCGCCGGCATGGCCGAACAGAAGCTGCCGTTGGGCCCGGTAGCGGCAATGGTCGCGGCCAAGCAGCTGGGCGCCAACGGTGGCGGCTGGTACGGCCCGAACAGCAGTTTCCCGCTGGAGAACCCGACCCCGCTGTCGAACGCGCTGGAGATCGTCGGCATCCTGCTTGTGCCGATGGCGGTGATCTTCATGATCGGTGCGTTCACCGGCCGGCGCCGCTTCGGCGCGCTGGTGTTCAGCTGCATGCTGGGCATGTCGCTGCTGTCCACCGGCGCGATGATGTGGAGCGAAGGGCATAGCGCCAGCGCCGCCACCCCGCTGCTGATGGAAGGCAAGGAAGTGCGCTTCGGCGCCGACGGCACTGCGCTGTGGGCGGCGGTGACCACCCAGGTCTCCAACGGCTCGGTCAACGGCATGCACGATTCGCTGGCGCCGCTCAGTGGCGGCATCGCGATGGTCAACATGCTGGTCAGCGCGATCTGGGGCGGCATCGGCTGCGGCCTGCAGCAGTTCATCGTGTACCTCCTGCTGGGCGTGTTCCTGGCCGGTTTGATGACCGGGCGTACGCCGGAACTGTTCGGCCGCAAGCTGGAGACGCCACAGGTACGCCTGCTGGCCCTGCTGGTGCTGCTGCAGCCGATCACCCTGCTGGTGTTCACCGCGATCACCCTGGCCGTACCCGGCCTGGCGGGCACCTCCAATCCCGGCTTCCATGGCATCAGCCAGGTGTTCTACGAGTACGTCTCGGCCTATGCCAACAACGGTTCGGGCTTCGAAGGGCTGGGTGACGCGACGCTGTGGTGGAACCTGAGCTGCTCGCTGGTGCTGCTGCTGGGCCGCTTCCCGCTGCTGATCATCCCGCTGGTGGTGGCCGCACAGCTGGCTGCCAAGCGCCAGGCGCCGGAGTCTGCCGGCAGCCTGCAGATCGAAACGCCGACCTTCGCCCTGACCCTGGTCTCGGTGATCATCATCCTGACCGTGCTGCAGTTCATGCCGGCGCTGGTACTCGGCCCGATCGCCGACCACCTGAGCCTGGGACTGCACTGAGGACACCGCAATGAGTACCCACGCAAGTTCAACCCGTAGTTCCCTTGCACCGCGCCCTGCCCTGCTGGATGGCGCAGGCCTGCGCCGCGCACTGGTCGAGGCAGTGCGCAAGCTGTCGCCGATGCATCTGGTGCGCAGCCCGGTGATGGCGGTGGTGATGGCCGGCACGATCGTGGCCGCGATCGTCACTCTGACCGGCAATGCGCCGCTGGGCTTTGGCCTGGCGGTGACCGCGATCCTGCTGGTGACCGTGCTGTTCGGCAATTTCGCCGAAGCCGTGGCCGAAGCACGTGGCCGTGGCCAGGCCGCATCGCTGCGCCGCGCCCGCCAGGACCTGGTGGCGCGCCGCCTGGCCGCACCGCAGCCGGATGCCGCGGAAACCCAGCTGCCAGCCGCCGAGCTGCGCCCGGGCGACCATGTGATCGTCAGTGCGGGTGAGCTGGTACCGGCCGATGGCGAGATCGTGCAGGGCCTGGCCACCATCAACGAAGCAGCGGTGACCGGCGAATCGGCACCGGTGCTGCGCGAGGCCGGTACCGACCGTTCCGGTGTGATCGGCGGGACCAAGGTGCTGTCCGACCAGATCATCGTGCGGGTGACCGCCGAGCCGGGCCACAGCTTCCTGGACCGGATGATCGCGCTGGTGGAAGGCGCCAACCGGCAGAAGACGCCGAACGAGATCGCACTGACCCTGCTGCTGGCGGCGATGACGCTGACCTTCCTGGTGGTGGTGGCGACGCTGCCGGCCATTGGCGCAGCGGTAGGCGTGCAGGTTGACCCGCTGCTGCTGATCGCGCTTCTGGTCTGCCTGATCCCGACCACCATCGGCGGCCTGCTGCCGGCCATCGGCATCGCCGGCATGAACCGCGCGTTGGCCGCCAACGTGCTGGCCAAGTCGGGCAAGGCGGTGGAAGTCGCGGGAGACGTGGACGTGCTGCTGCTGGACAAGACCGGCACCATCACCTACGGCGACCGCCAGGCCAGCCACTTCCATCCGCTGGCCGGCATCGACGCCAGCCAGCTGCGCGAGGCGGCACTGCTGTCCTCGCTGGCCGACCCGACCCCGGAAGGCAAGTCGATCGTGCGCCTGGCGCGCGAACAGGGCTGCGCCACCGCCGAGCCGGACCATGCCGACTACCTGGCCTTCAGTGCGCAGACCCGCATGTCCGGCGTCGATCTGGAACATGGGCGGCAGATCCGCAAGGGTGCCGCCGATGCGATCCGTGCCCACGTGCAGGCACTGGGTGGCAGTGTGCCGGCTGAACTGGCCGGGCGTGTCGAGCAGGTCGCACGCAACGGTGCCACCCCTCTGGTGGTGGCCGAGGGCCGCCACGTGCTGGGCGTGATCGAACTGTCGGACGTGGTCAAGCACGGCATGCGCGAGAAGTTCGCGCAGCTGCGGGCGATGGGCATCCGCACGGTGATGATCACCGGCGACAATCCGCTGACCGCCGCTGCGATCGCTGCCGAAGCCGGTGTCGACGACTACATCGCCGAGGCGCGACCGGAAGACAAGCTGGCGCGCATCCGCCAGGAGCAGGCCGGTGGCCGTCTGGTGGCGATGGTCGGTGACGGTACCAACGACGCCCCGGCACTGGCCCAGGCCGACATCGGCCTGGCGATGAACTCCGGTACGCAGGCGGCGAAGGAGGCCGGCAACATGGTCGACCTCGATTCGGACCCGGCCAAGCTGCTGGCAGTGGTGGAAGTAGGCAAGCAGCAGCTGATCACCCGCGGCGCGCTGACCACCTTCTCGCTGGCCAACGACGTCTCCAAGTACTTCGCGATCCTGCCGGCGCTGTTCGCCGCGGCCGTTCCGACCATGGCCGCACTGAACGTGATGCAGCTGTCGAGCCCGCGCAACGCGGTGCTGGCGGCGCTGATCTTCAACGCCCTGGTGATTCCCGCCCTGATCCCGCTCGCCCTGCGTGGCGTGCGCTTCCGCCCGGCCACCGCAACGGCGCTGCTGCGCCGGAACATGCTGGTGTACGGCCTCGGCGGCGTGCTGCTGCCGTTCGCAGCGATCAAGGCGATCGACCTCCTTCTTGTCCTGGTATTCGGCGCATGAACCGTTCTGCTTCCACCTCCACTTCCCTGTCCCGCGAACCGAAGGCCGAGGCCCGGGTGGCCAGCCTGCAGGACGGCGCCAGCTGGCGCCCGGCGATCGGCCTGGGCCTGGCCACCCTGCTGCTGGCCGGTGCGGTCTACGCCGGCATCGCCACCGGCTTCGCCGGCCTGGCCTACCCGACCCAGGCCCAGGGCAGCCTGCTGCGCGATGGCAGCGGCCAGGTGCGCGGCTCGGCATGGCTGTCGCAGCCGTTCGCCGGTGACGGCTACTTCCAGGCACGTCCGTCGGCGGCCAACTACGACCCGATGGCGGCAGCCGGTTCCAACATGGCGCGCAGCAACCCGGCGCTGGCCGAGCGTGTTGCCGCCAGCACCGCGGCGGTGGCCGCACGCGAAGGCGTCGCCCCCGCGCAGGTGCCGGCGGACCTGGTCACCCAGTCCGCCGGCGGCCTGGATCCGCAGCTGTCGCCGGCGGCGGCGCAGCTGCAGGTAGCCCGCGTGGCGCGTGCCCGTGGCCTGCCGGTGGAACGCGTGCAGGCACTGGTGCAGGCGCATACCGAAGGTCGCCAGTGGGGCCTGTTCGGCCAGCCGCGGGTGAACGTGGTGACGCTGAACTTCGCGCTGGACCACGCGGCCAAGGCGCCGTGATGCCGGCCGGCACCGGCTGCGCGCACAATGGCACCCATGACTGATGCGCGTACCCGCCAGGCCGATGCCCTGGTCGAAGGCCTGCAACGCGAAGCCGGCGGCAAGCTGACCGTGTTCCTCGGCGCGGCGCCGGGCGTGGGCAAGACCTACGCCATGCTGACCCGCGCGCAGGAACAGCTGCGTCGCGGCGTCGACCTGGTGGTCGGGTTGGTGGAAACCCATGGCCGTGCCGATACCCAGGCGCTGCTGGAGGGCCTGCCGCAGCTGCCGCTGAAGGACGTGGCCTACCACGGCCATGCCCTGCAGGAGATGGACCTGGATGCCGTGCTCGCACGGCATCCGGCGTTGGTGCTGGTGGACGAACTGGCCCATCGCAATGCACCCGGCAGCCGCCACGAGCGGCGCTGGCAGGATGTGATGGAGCTGCTGGACGCCGGCATCGACGTCTGGACCACGGTCAACATCCAGCATCTGGAAAGCCTCAATGACGTGGTGATGCGCATCACCGGCGTACGCGTGAGCGAGACCGTGCCGGATGGCGTGCTCGACCGCCTGCACGACATCGTGCTGGTCGACCTGCCGCCGCGCGAGCTGATCGCGCGCCTGCAGCAGGGCAAGGTCTATGTGCCCGAACAGGCCGCGCAGGCGCTGCAGGCGTTCTTCTCGCCGGCCAACCTCACCGCACTGCGCGAGCTGGCCATGCAGGAGGCCGCCGACCGCGTCGACAACAGCCTGCGTGAAGCGCGCGCCGCGCGCGGCGAGAGCAACCTGCCACTGCGTCGTGGCGTGCTGGTGGCCATTGATGGCGGCGGTCAGAGCGAATACCTGGTGCGGGTGGCGCGGCGCATCGCCGAACGCCGCGATGCGCCGTGGACGGTGGTGACCGTGCAGGGCCGACGCCAGGACGAGGCGACCCGGCGCGAGATCGATGCTGCGTTCGCCCTGGCACGCCGCCTCGGCGGCGACGCCGAACTGCTGCACGGATCAAGCATCGCCGATGCCCTGCTCGACCATGCGGCGCACAACGGCGTGTCGACCCTGGTGCTCGGCCGGACCCGCGAACGTCCACTGGCGCGGATGTTCAACCGCACCCTGACCCAGCAGCTGATCCAGCGCGGCGCGCACTACGAGATCACCATCATCAGCACCCCGCAGGCACGTGCGCGCTCGCGCCGCGAGGGCCTGCTGCCGCCGATGCGCGGCATCAGCTACGAACCGGTGCAGGCGCTGATCGCCACCGCGCTGGCCTGTGCGGTGGCATGGCTGGCCGAACGCTGGGTCGGCATGGCCGACCTGTCGATGGTGTTCATCGTGGCGGTGGTGCTGGTGGCCGCACGCACGCGCGCCAGCGTGGCGGTGATGGCGGCGATCCTGTGCTTCCTCGCCTACAACTTCCTGTTCATCGCGCCGCGCTTCACCTTCGCCATCGGCGCGCGCCAGGGCGTGATCACCGTATTCCTGTTCCTGGCCGCCGCGCTGGTGGCCGGACGCCTGGCCTCGCGCCTGCGCATGCAGGTGATCGCGCTGCGTGCGGCGAATCGACATGCGCGTGCGCGCCAGCAGCTGGGCCGCCAGCTGGCCAGCGCCGCCGGCAACGGCGAGGTGGCGCAGGCGGGTCGGCATGCACTGGAACAGGCCATGGACGTTCCAGCGTGGCTACGGATCGGCGCCGATACCGCAACCGGTGGCCGCAGCCAGCCGGGCGATACCGACTTGGCCGCCGCCGATTGGGCACTGCGCCACGGCCAGCCCAGCGGGCGCTTCACCGACACCCTGGCCGGTGCGCAATGGTGGTTCCTGCCGCTGCTGGATGGCGAAGACCGCGCCATCGGCGTGGCGGGCCTTTACCTGCCCGGCGCACAGGCGCGCCTGCTGCCCGAGCAGCGGCAGCTGGCCGAGGCGATGGTCGACGACATCGCCCAGGCCGCGCTGCGCACGCGGCTGGTGGCCGAACTGGAGCAGGCCCACGTCAGCAACGAGACCGAGCGGCTGCGCTCGGCCCTGCTCTCTTCGGTGTCCCACGACCTGCGCTCGCCGCTGGCGGCGATGATCGGTTCGGCCGACAGCCTGGCCAGCTACGGTGCGGCGATGGATACGGCCGATCGCCGTGCCCTGCTGGACACCATCCTGGTCGAGGGCGAGCGGCTGGACCGCTACATCCAGAACCTGCTGGACATGACCCGGCTCGGCCACGAAGGGTTGAAGATCAACCGCGACTGGATCGGCGTGGACGAGCTGATCGGCTCGGCGGCGCGGCGCCTGCAGCGCTACCAGCCCAAGGTGCGGCTGGAGCTGGATATTCCGGCCACGCTCGCGCCGATCTGGGTACACCCGGCGCTGGTTGAACAGGCGGTGTTCAACGTGATGGAAAACGCGGCCAAGTTCTCGCCACCCGATGCCGCCGTGCAGGTGCAGGCGCGCGAACTGGACGGACAGCTGCGCATCGATGTGATCGATGCCGGCCCCGGCATTCCCGATGACGAGCGCGCGCGCATCTTCGACATGTTCTACAGCGTCGAGCGCGGCGACCGTGGCCGCCACGGCACCGGCCTGGGCCTGACCATCTGCCAGGGCATGGTCGGTGCGCATGGCGGCAGCGTGCAGGCGCTGCCCGGACGCGACGGTCGCGGTACCCTGATCCGCATCACCCTGCCCCTGCTCAAGCCAGCCTCCCACGATGAGCCCGACTCCGATTGACGCCAGCGCGCCGGCCCCGCGCGTGCTGGTGATCGATGATGAAACCCAGATCCGCCGGTTCCTGGACATCAGCCTGCGCGCGCAGGGCTACCAGGTGCGGCAGGCGGCCACCGGCCAGGAAGGCCTGCAGCTGGCGGCCAGCGAGGACATGGACCTGGTGATCCTGGACATCGGCCTGCCGGACATGGAAGGCCATGAGGTGCTGGAGCAACTGCGGCAGTGGAGCCAGGTGCCGGTGATCATGCTGACCGTGCGTGCGGGTGAAGCCGAAAAGGTGCGCGCACTGGATACCGGCGCCAATGACTACGTGACCAAGCCGTTCGGCACCCAGGAGCTGATGGCGCGGGTGCGGGCGCTGCTGCGCACACGCAGCGTGCCCAGCGACGGCACGCCACCGGTGTTCGACGATGGCCATCTGCATGTGGATCTCGTACGCCGCGAAGTGGCGCTGGATGGCGAGCCGGTGGCGCTGACCCGCAAGGAGTACGCACTGCTGTCGCTGCTGCTGCGCAATGCCGGGCGCGTGGTGACCCAGCCGCAGATCCTGCAGGAGATCTGGGGGCCGACCCACCAGCACGACACCCATTACCTGCGCATCCTGGTCGGCAAGCTGCGGCACAAGCTGGGCGATTCAGCGCTGGATTCACGCTACCTGTTCACCGAGCCAGGCGTGGGCTTGCGTTTCAAGGGGTAGTGCCGGCCGCTGGCCGGCAACTGCAGGGTGTGTGGGGTTCATGGGCTTGCCGGCCAGCGGCCGGCACTACCCATTCTGCTGCAGCTTCCAAAGGAGTCAGAACCCCAGCGGGGTGTCGCCCAGCACCGGCTGCAGCTGGCTGCGGAACAACGCCTGGATGCGTTCCAGTGCCGCCTCGTCGTTGCCCTCGAAGCGCAGCACCAGCACCGGCATGGTATTGGAAGCACGCACCAGGCCCCAGCCATCGGGGAAGTCCACGCGCAGGCCGTCGATGGTCGACAGGCGGCCGCCCACATACGGGTTGTCCGGCGACTGTGCCGCCGCCACCAGCATCGCCACCAGCGCATGCGGCGTGCCTTCGGCCACCGGTACCTTCAGTTCCGGCGTGGCCACCATCTCCGGCAGCTCGGCCAGCACCTCGTCCGGGGCTTCCTCGCGCTGCGCCAGGATCTCCAGCAGTCGCGCGGCGGCATACAGGCCATCGTCGAAACCGAACCAGCGCTCCTTGAAGAAGAAGTGGCCGCTCATCTCGCCGGCCAGCTCGGCATCGGTCTCGCGCATCTTCGCCTTCATCAGCGAGTGCCCGGTCTTCCACATCAACGGGCTGCCACCATTGCGCAGCACGTGATCGGACAGCTTGCCGGTGCACTTCACGTCGTAGATCACCAACGCGCCGGGGTTGCGCATCAGCACGTCGGCGGCGAACAGCATCAGCAGGCGGTCGGCATAGATGATCCTGCCTTCGCCGGTGACCACGCCCAACCGGTCTCCGTCGCCATCGAAGGCGACGCCGAGGTCGGCGCCGAAGCGCTTGACCGTCTGCACCAGGTCTTCCAGGTTGGCCGGCTCGCTCGGGTCGGGATGATGGTTGGGGAAGGTACCGTCGACATCGCAGTACAGCGGGATGACTTCGGCGCCGATGGCTTCCAGCAGCTGTGGTGCAAGCGCACCGGCGACGCCGTTGCCGGCATCGGCCACGACCTTCAACGGGCGGTCCAGCTGCACGTCGTCGGCGATGCGCTGGATGTAGTCGGCACTGACATCGCGCTGCTGGTAATCGCCCGGCTCGGCCGCCTGCGCCAGGCGCCCCTCGACGATGCGCTGGTAGAGATCGGTGATGGCATCGCCTGACAGCGTCTCGCCGCCGATGACCACCTTGAAGCCGTTGTACTCGGGCGGGTTATGACTGCCGGTGACCGCCACGCAGGTGCCGGTGCGCAGGTGGAAGGCGGCGTAATAGACGACCGGCGTCGGTGCCAGGCCGATGTCGATCACCGCGCAACCGGTGCGACGCAGGCCTTCGGCCAATCCCGCAGCCAGTTCCGGGCCGGACAGGCGGCCATCACGGCCGATCACCACCTCGCGCAGGCCCTGTTCCAGCGCCACGGTACCGATGGCCTGGCCGATCAGCGCGGCGGTCTTCGGCGTCAGTTCGCTGCCGACCACGCCACGGATGTCGTAGGCGCGGAAGATGCCGGCGGCCAGTTCCCCGGCAGGGACCGGTGGTGGCGGCGGCGCAGTGTCCACGGCGCTGGCGGCGGCCACCGGTGGCGGCGCCATCTGCAGGCTCTCGCTCAGGGTCGGGCCATGATCCGCTTCCGCCACGGCCGCACGGCGCGGCAAAGGCAGCGACTTCGGCAGCCGGCCGCGACCCACCACCAGCAGCACGGCGATGAACGCCAGCAGCAGCGCGACGATGGCACTGGCCAGCGAACCCAGGCCCAGTGGACCCGCTTCGACATTCGGTACGGCGGCCACCAGCCGCAACGGCGTGCCCGGAACCGGGCGCGCCAGCGCTTCGGCGCTCTCGGCCAGGCCGGCGTCGCCCTGGGCAACGAGGTCATGCGTGCCTTGGCGCAGGCCGAGGAAACCGGTGGACGGGGCGCTCACCTGGTCCAGCGGCGAGGTCAGCCGCAGCAATGGCTGGCGCACGTATAGCACTGCCGGGCCAAGGCTGCCCAGCTGCACCGGAGCCGCCAGACCCAGGCGATTGCCACCTGCATCGCGCACCACGCGCAGGCCAGGCTTGCCCTCGGCCAGCGCTTGTTCCAGCAGGGCCAGGCGTGCGTAGCCGAAGGTGGCCGGGTCGGCATAGGCCGTGGCCAGATCGGCGGTCAGCACGTCAGCCTGCTCCACGCCGGTCCAGCTCTCGCGCACGGCCAGCGCCGCTGCCGCGGCGTCACCGGCCTGCAGTGCCTGCTGCACGCGTTCGTTCTTCAACTGCTGCTGCAGCTGCTTCAGCTGGCCGGCTGCCGCCTCCTGCAAGCCCTGCACGGCCTGGTCACGCGCTTCTTCCAGCGCCTGGCCGTTGGCCTCCTGCCGCCATTGCTGCACCGCGCTCCATCCGAACCAGCCGGCCAGCAGGACCAGCAGCACCCCCAGTAGTGGCGCACTGCGTCCCAACGACCGTTCCCGCTGCCCTTCCCCGATGCCGCTCATCGATGTCCCCCGTCAACGCACCCCGGTATGGCCGAATCCACCCGTTCCCCGCACGCTGTCGGTGAAAGTATCCACCACCTGCAGGCTGACGCGGGCAATCGGCACGACCACCAGCTGCGCGATGCGATCGCCCGGCTCGATGGTGAAGGCCTCACGGCCACGGTTCCAGACGCTGATCAGCAACGGGCCCTGGTAATCGGCGTCGATCAGGCCGGTGCCGTTGCCGAGCACGATGCCGTGGCGGTGGCCCAGCCCGGAACGCGGCAGGATCACCGCGCACAGGTGCGGATCAGCGATATGGATGGCCAGGCCGCTGGGCACAAGCGCGGTGTCGCCCGGCTGCAGGGTCAGCGCGGTATCCAGCGCCGCGCGCAGGTCCATGCCGGCGCTGGCTTCGGTGGCGTAGGCGGGCAGCGGCCAGCTGTCGCCGAAACGCGGATCAAGCAGCTTGACCTGCAGCGGTTGGGAAGTGAAAGCCTGGGTCATGCCTGGAGTCTCCGCGCGATCAGCGCCAGCAGTTGTTCGGCCAGCTCGCGCTTGGAGGTGGCCGGGAATACCTGTTCACCGTCCTGCCAGAAGGCCGTGGCGGCATTGTTGTCGCTCTCGAAACCGCCGCCACTGATGCCGACCTGGTTGGCGATCACCAGGTCCAGGCGCTTGTCGACCAGCTTGCCACGCGCATATTTCTCCACGTCGTGGGTCTCGGCGGCGAAGCCGACCACCAGCTTCAGCGACTGCGTCTGTGCAGCGACTTCGGCGAGGATGTCCGGCGTGCGCACCAGCTCGATCACCAGCGACTGGCTGTCGGCGGTCTTCTTCAGCTTCTGCGGCGCGACCTGGCGTGGCGTGTAGTCGGACACTGCGGCAGCACCGATATAGATGTCGGCCGGCAACGACTTCAGCACGGCATCGCGCATCTGCGCGGCCGAGCGCACGTCCACGCGCTGCACGCCGGCTGGCGTCGGCAGCTGTACCGGGCCGCTGACCAGCACCACCTGGGCGCCCATCGTCGCGGCGGCCGCGGCCAGGGCAAAGCCCATCTTGCCGCTGCTGCGGTTGCCGACGTAGCGCACCGGATCGATGTCTTCATAGGTCGGGCCAGCGCTGATCAGCAGCCGAAGGCCCTGCAGCGCGCGGGTTTCCGGTGCGACAACCGCCGCTGCAGCACTGCCATTGGCAGCCAGCGCGGCAACGATGTCGCCCGGTTCGGCCAGACGGCCGGGACCGGATTCGCCTTCGGCCAGCGGACCGTCGACCGGGCCGACCACCTGAGCGCCGCGCTGGCGCAGCAGGGCGATGTTGGCCTGGGTGGCCGGATGCAGCCACATGCGGTGGTTCATCGCCGGGCAGATCGTCAGCGGCGCGGTACTGGCCAGGCACAGGGTGCTGACCAGATCATCGGCGTGGCCCTGGGCCAGCCGGGCCAGCAGATCGGCGGTACCCGGGGCGACCACGATGCGGTCGGCCCAGCGGGCCAGCTCGATGTGGCCCATGGCCTGTTCGGCGGCGCTGTCCCACAGCGTGGTGCGGGTGGGCTGCCCGGACAGGGCCTGGAAACTGAGCGGAGTGACGAACTGCTGTGCTCCGGCGGTCATCGCCACCTGCACCTGGGCACCGGCGTCGCGCAGGCGCCGCACCAGTTCCAGGGCCTTGTAGGCCGCGATCCCGCCTCCGACGCACAACAGCAGTTTCTGACCTTCCAGCGCGCGGGCCGGCGCGGGGGAAGCGTTGGGGGAGTCAGCCACCTGGAATTCCTGTGCAAACGAGGGCGCTAGCTTACCCGATGGTCGGTAATGTCCCGGTGCATGGCGCACATAGCGGGCGGCTATCAGCAGATGGAGTCCGTCTCCGTTGACCCGGGATTCACCCGGTACCAGTTTCGGACCTTTCCTATACCTCTACGGGTCTGCGCTTTTGCAGAATCAGGCATTGGCTGCCGCCCGCCGTGGCCTGTTCGACCTTCGAGGAGCAGCGTGCATCCGCGCATCATCATCGCCGACGACCATCCCGTGGTCCTGCATGGCATCCGTATCGTGCTGCAGACCTACCTGATGGACATCGTCGGCAGTGCGCGCGACGGCGCCCAGCTGCTGGAGCTGGTTGATCACCACGACTGCGATGCGGTGCTGACCGACCTGTCGATGCCGGGTGCCGGTCCGGACGGTCCGGAGCTGATCGACGCGCTGCGCATGCGCCGCCCTGGCCTGCCGGTGGTGGTGCTGACCGGCGCCCGCCATCCCGGCCTGCTGGACAGCCTGCTGCGGGAGGGTATCAGTGGCCTGGTCGACAAGTGCGCCGATTTCGCCGAACTGCCCCACGCGCTGAACGCCGCGCTGGCCGGGCAGGTATTCGTCTCCCAACAGCTGCGCCACCACCTGCAGGCGCGCGACCTGCTGTTTCCGCGTCAGCCGGCGCCGTTGTCGGCACGCGAACAGCAAGTGCTGGAGCTGCTGGCAGCCGGCCTCAGCGTGAACGAAGTCGCCGAGCGCTGCGGGCGCAGCCCGAAGACCATCAGCCGGCAGAAGGCCGAAGCCAAGCGCAAGCTGGGCCTGCAGAACAACCAGGAACTGTTCGACTACCTGCAGACCCGGCGCGGCTGAGGCAACCTCCGACCCCAGTCCGCGGCATGCCCCGATGGGAGCCACCGCAAGGTCTGGCGATGATGGGCCATGCCCATCCATGACTGGCCCGAACAGGAACGCCCCCGCGAGAAGCTGATCGCGCGCGGGCCCACGGCACTTTCCGACGCCGAACTGCTGGCCCTGTTTCTCGGCTCCGGGTTCGGTGGCCGCGATGCCGTGCAGACCGCGCGCGACCTGCTGCAGGCGCACGGCCCGTTGAGGGTACTGCTCGACCGCCCCGCCGCCGAGCTCGCCCGCCTGCCCGGGCTCGGCCCGGCACGCAGTTGCACGCTTGCTGCCGGGCTGGAACTGGCCCATCGCTACCTGGCGGCCGAGCTGGAGCACGGCGAGGCGGTTGGCAACAATCCGGCGGCGGTCGGCCGCTACCTGCAGCACCGGCTGCGTGGCCAGGCCCGCGAGGTCTTCATGGCCCTGTTCCTGGACAACCGCCACCGCCTGATCGCCTGTGAAGAGCTGTTCCACGGTACACATTACTTTTATGCAATGGACAGCATCGACTCTGGTGCTGTAGTGTCAGGAAAAGCTGTACAGGCAGAATTCAGGGGCGGCCAATGGCAATGCTCGAGCTGTTTCAGTTTCAGCGATTCGACCATAGGGAGGTTGACGGCAGTCATCTTTGGTCGGTCTCCAAGTCCATCAGTGACGTTCCTGAACCCAAGCGGCAGTTGCCTTACATTCGCCTGGCCTCCGGCCTACCTTGGACGGAAGCGAACACTTGGCTCGCGAGTCGCGCTTGCGACCCTGCCGACGACCTAAGCGCAAAGACGATCATTAGAGACGCTCGAAGCCTAGTCAGCTACGCCAATTTTCTGGAAACCAATGGATTGGTATGGAACGACTTGGATAAGCCGGATTCGGAAAAGCCGACCTACCTGTACAAGTCGCATAGGAACATCAACGTAAAAGAGGGTACAGGCGCATACTCGACCGCTCAAACGGAATTGCGAGCGGTCGCCACCTTCTACATTTGGTGCACCTCTACCGGGCAGCTTCCAGACAACTGTAGGCCCTTCTTGACTCGAACGAACCAAGTCCACGTCTTAACAAAGTTCGGGTCAAAGACAGTCGAGAGAACAGTCTCCAACATGCCCCTGAAACGACGAAGGACAGCGGCCAGATCGACCTTGGAAGATGGCCTTAAGCCAGTATCAGCAGAACTTCAGAAGCAAATCCTGACACTATCGGAAGCACATGCGGGCACAGAAATTACGTTGATGCTCGCCATTGGCTTTTCTTCTGGAATTCGCTTGGGAAGCATCACAGACCTCAAATGTGAAACCATCGAAAAGGCGGCAGCGTCGAACCTCAAAGGCCACAAGTCCATCAGGATCGGTCCCGCATACGGGGTGATGACGAAGTTCTCAACAAATTACTCCCCCGTCGTACCAGACGCGCTCGCCCAGCGCCTAACTAGCTACATAACTTCAGTCCGGCGCCTAAAACGCGCCATCAAGCATGGAGGCCGGTACTCTCAGCACCTTTTCCTAACCCCGCAAGGACGCCCCTACCATGATGACAACGGTGTTCCGAGCAGCGCCATTGGCGTAGCGATTCACAGGATAAGGGCAATCGCAAAAGCCAGCGACCTCCCTATCGAAGATTTTCGATTTCACGACTCTCGAGCGACGTTCGCGTGCAATTTGCTAGATGCCGCTATGGCCATAGGGATCCCTGTGACATCCGCGCTTTCAATTATCACGGAGTTCCTGGGTCAATCAGATGAGCGAACCGCTCTGCGCTATGTCCAGTATGCGCAGAAGAGGCGAGTAGTAGAAAAGTACAACGACCTCTATGGGCAATGGCTGCTTGAGCGTACTCAGCATGAGACTCCCTGAGCCACTCATTATTCCTGGCCCCAAGGCTGGAAGATCCTTGCCATGGGATCTCTCCAGACTGGCCTTCATTGGTGCCGCCAAGCACCCGACCAAGACGGTTGATACAGAGATACGCTCCGGGACTTTTGGGAAATACGACCCCCTGCGATATGAGCTTCTTAGATCCATTCACCAACACATAGTAGAAAGGCATGTCCTCGGCGAACTCGCCGACGCCACGCGCGAAACAATATTCAATACGATCAGGATCTTCTTCGACTACTGCGACCGAGAGTCAGTTCAGGTCTCTTCGAAAACATTTTTCATCGCAGTCCAACGTTGGACCAGATCGTACCGAACGAATTCCAGGCACGATCTCACACAGCAGCAGTACGTCGTTAGAATTCTAGCCGGCGTAACTGGTCAAGACTCAACACTACTCTTGAAGTCGCTTGGGATCTCCAAGCGCGGCGCATCCATGGCACTGCGGACAAACAATGCGAGAAGCGAAGTCGTCCAGCAGTACGTCGCAGATCTCGTATCACTTATCGACTGCCTCCAGCCCGAAAAGCTCTATGCGCCCCTTCCGGTGCCAATTCAGATCAGAAAAAATGGTCCGATCTATTACCACTACTCGGGAATGTGGAGATCGACATCGACCGAATACTCCTACGATGTCGCGAGACGACAAAAGTGCCTAAAGGGCAAAAGCCTAAATCGAAGATTCCCTCTACTCAACCTCAGGGTGACAGCAGAGGCATTTCTGTTCATAGCGATGACCGGCATGAATCTTGCCGAAGTTCAAAAGATGAAGATGGAACAGTACAGTAGGCGATCCGCAGGAGATCACTACGAATTTAGGGAATTCAAGGCTCGCGCCGGACATGACGTCCTGTTCACCATTCCCAAGCCATATCTTCCCATCTTTTCTGCCTATCTGAAATTCCGTTCCACCCACTTGACCGAATTCAAGTCAAGCCTGCTCTTCCCAATATATCAACGAGGCGGCCCGGCAAGCCGAAAATTCCACAGTGGCAACCTTAGAATAATCTTCAATGAGCTTGGCGTTCCGTTCATTACGACCGTCGAACTCAGAAGAATCAAGTCCAATAGCATCATGGAGGTAAGCGGAGATCCTGACACGGAATCACAGATTCTCCAACACAGCCGTGCAACGTTCACCAAGAACTATGCGCGCAGAAGCCCGCAACGAGCGGCGAGTGAATTCACTGCGTTCTTCAAGTCAGAAGTGGCCGCGCTTCGGGTGTCGCGTGCAGTTGATGGTGCGCCATGCACTCAGAAGGACACCCCCAAGCCATTGACGATAGCTTCGCCCGATGCCCCCACTCCCAACTGCGACACAATGGCAGGATGCCTGTTCTGTGAAAACTACAAGGGGGTATCGAGCCTAGACTACATATGGAGATTGAAGAGCTACCTTCAGTTAAAGCGACTCGAACTCAAAAGTCATCTTCACCCAAACAGAGAACATTCGCGACCGATACTTGAAACCATGCGCCGCATACGATCAATCGCCCGTGCCTTCTCGCAGAAAAACAAGCAACACGAGGAATGGGCAAAGATCGCGGATCGAAAAGTGAATGACGGACAGTTCCATCCATCCTGGGACCTTCTCATTAGATTCGCGCAGGGAGATGCTTGATGCTCACTTCTCGACTGACATCGAAATACCGTGACGTCCCTCTGCCTAGCGACCTTGCCAGCATTCACGACGTGCCACCCGATTTCGTAGTGTCCTACAAATCAGATGGCTCGCCTTGCAGTCGGCACGGAGACAACCGCTGGATATTCTCCGCATACCACTCGTCGTCCATCTCCATACGGTTCGCCAACGATGGGAGCACGGATGCCCTAGAGCAGAGCAACGCAGCCGCGGCGAAGGTCGTAGTGCTGGCACTACTCTATATTGGACACCATCCCCTAGGCGCCGGCAGCCTTCAAACAAAATTGTGCCGTCTAAGGGAAATCCTCAAGGCTTGCAACTCCTCACGAACTCCGATTTCTGAGTTCGGAAACTCAAAAATATGCCAGGCGGAGCTTCGAAAGCACATCCGCCCCAGCTCACTTGGATCCACGCCACTGCTTATGCATGAACTGGCCCTGCTGAGTGAAGAAATAGGCTTTACACTTTGCCCACCCGCGCTTATCCCAAGCTTCTACCCAGCAGGATATTCAGCCAATCAAACCCTCTACATCCCTAATCGGATCCATTCCTACGTCTTGAATCAATGCGATGCAATCGTATCGCTAGCGACCACTCATATCGACCTACTTAAGAATTCAATACGTAGCCAACTGTATGAAGCGTTCAACCTCGCTCCTCCACTAGGCAGCCAACTTGCCACGGAAGATCCTTCCATATTACCTGCGAGACTCGTGGGCATCTTCGATTCCGTATACGGCACACTAGATCACCGATACCCATTCCTGACTTACATCACGGCGATACGGGATGCCGCCATGATTTTGCTGTGCGCGCATAGCGGCATGCGCATTTCAGAGGCTCGCACACTCAAGCGCGGGTGCCTCCGTCAGCATCAGGATCCTGCCATTGGACCTGCAAATTTGATAGTCGGAGTACCCGCAAAGATACACCCCATGACGGAATCGACTTGGATATGTAGCGACTTAGCAGCAAAGGCAATCCATGTGCTGGAAGCCATTTCCGCGGTACACCATGAAATGCGCCACACTAGGCTGGTCTCAGGAAGCTTCAGCAACTGGCTATTTACGTCCATCCTGGGCTGGAAGAAGAAGCAGCATAGTATCGACCCACCGCGGGTTTCGATGATCGAGAGGATGGACTATCCGTGGCTATTTGATCCTGAGGCCCTGAAGGTCACTGCAGACGATCTTAGAGTGTCCGAACTCATCAACGGTAACTCTGGAGGGCGCGTTGTACTTGGAGAGCCGTGGCCGTTCGCCTTCCATCAACTGAGGCGCACATTGGTGGTGAATTCCGTTCGCTCAGGGACAGTCGCTCTCGGCTCGATCCAGCTTCAGCTGAAGCATCTTCATCTTGGAATGACCGAGTACTATGTGCGCGGTTACCACAGCCTCTCGCTCAACGAATCGATGCGCATTGAACTTGCGGAGGAACTGGCCAATGAGGCGGCACGAGTCGCGAATGGGCTCGCTGACTCGAAGCACTTTTCTCCCCACGGCTCGGCCCATAAGAGTCGCCTTCTTGAGTTGATCAGCACCTCGGATCTCAAGGGGCTTGCGAAGCTCGCTAGTCAGGGCACGCTTTCCGTGAGACCTACCCTGCTAGGCGTCTGTCTGAAGAAGGGCGACTGTGCGCATGGCGGCTACGACACGCTGTCCCATTGCGTAACGTGCCCTGAAGCACTGCTGGACAAGGGACATGTAGTACGTGCAGAGATGTTGATTGCTCACAGCGAGCCTCTGCTGGAAGCACTTCGCCCTTCCGGCGACAGTCCTAGAATGCGAGCGCTCGAGGGTCAGGTCGGGGCGCTTAGAGAGTTCGTCATCAGAGTGAGATCCAATGAGTAATTTGCCTGCCCTATCCGATAGATTGAAAGCTGCATTCGAAAGGCTGAAATCGGGACAACCAGTAGTATTGCCACCTGGAACAATCGTTAGTCAGAACAACGTGGCGAGAGAAGCTGGTGTTCCGCCTGCCCATTTCAAGAAGTCCCGTTTTGGCCCGTTAATTGCCGAAGTCCAAGCCTATGTTGCCCAGCGAGACGGCCCCCTACTCCGCGAGCGAGCTAGGCATAGCTCTCTCGAGCGAGAGTTGGCAGAAGCAGTTTCGCGAATCTGGGAACTAGAATCTGAGCGCGATCATCTGCGCTCACTTTTACTTAGCGCTGAAATGAAGCTGGCCGAGATATTTCGCCGTTGAAAAAAGGTGGCGAACTCGAGACCTTGCCATCTTCACTTCCCGTGCAGACGGCGCTGTTAAGTCAGACAGCGATTAGGACGGGTCCGGCGAGCTGCATCGGCTCCAACTCAGCGGGGGTATCACCTAGATCACCCCAACTGAGCTTCCAGATAGGTCCGCACTGCCTCAAGGCTACCCGCATCCCCGCCGCACAACAGCCTGATGGCCCGCTCAGCACCGAACAGTGGAGCGGAGTTGGCTCGATGGATCCAAGTGTTGGGTTGATTGGCTTCCAGGAACAAGGTGTGCAAGATCCATAGATCGAAAGGATGTACCCGATCTGCATTAGGACCGAGTCATCAATCATTCCCTGCACTTCCTCATATAACCGAGGCAAGTCTGGCACCGCCAAGATCTGCCGCTGCTCATTGGCAGTGAGCCGCCATGCCTGCGATATCTGCTTGAAAGTCCGAACTGCGGAACCTTTCAAGTCTTCGATTAGACCCACCGGTGGCAGTGGCATACTCCGTGGACCTCCCCGTGATCTGGTCCGAGAAGACTCTCAAAATCCAACCATGTCCTGCCCAGGTGCGAGACCGGACAAGGCAAATGCTCATATGACAACCCGGAACGGAAGCGCAAGACTCCATCCAAGAGAAGAAGGGCGTACCCGCTACGGCACACCCTACAGTCAGGCCCTTCGAGTTCTCAAGAATTCGGACAGTTCGTCCTCAAGATTCACCAGAACTATTACCACGCTTGCGCGCGGACCAGAAACTGGCAGCGGCATTCACGGGCCCCTGGTATTCCAGAACCGCCTGCGCCAGCTCCTCAGGAGATTGGGCAGACAAGATCCGTTCCTCCAGACCCTCCATGCCAGACTGGAGATCATCGATCTCTTGGTCAACTGGACCATGAAGGGGATGAGCGCTGTTCATCTCGTCCTGCAGAGCCTTGAGGTTGGTCCACATATGGCTCTTGGTACCTTCTAGCTGCTGATGGCTACCGGAGCCCTGTGCCCAGTTCATGAATGCGTGCTTGCGATCAACACAGAGGCCGGACGCTGCACTGAAGGTCGTCACCCCAAAGTCGGTGATGAGGTCTACCGTGCTAGGCGTATAGGTACTTGCTTCATTCGTTTCCATATCTCTAATCACTGATAAAAGTACTCGCCGCCGTCCTCCTTGGAGGGCAGGTCAAGGCTGGGAGTTCCAGCAACTATGTTGTATCACGTCCCACACCGATTGAAAGTTGCCAGCTCAACGTGCCACCTCGCGAAATCAACGACTTAGCGTAGCAGCGCCTGAAATTGGCTAAATGGTGACTCAAAAACGGCAGATCCATTCATAATTCCGACCCCATTCGCCCTGCTACAGATCTGTCAGTCGGCCCTCCTATCACGACGATCCAGCCGGCTCGTCAGTTGGCCAAGCCGAAGACACGAGGGGCCAGCGCCGAGGCGTCTCGGCGCCGTCCTTGCTCTCCAAGAGTGAAAGATTCTTAGCTGCCACTCAATTTTCGCGATACGACATTCTTGCAAGGCCTCGAGCATCCAACTGTACGAATGGACCGGTGATTGCCGAGAGCTCTACAGGTGGGGCGAAAGCGAGGGTTTGCGTCGAATACGAATTGAGTGCCTAGAGTTGGCTAGGCTACCCTGTCGACTGGAACTGGCCGTGGCGAACTCGAGGCCGCCGCACCTATCGAATTTTGCTGATGTGTTAGCGGCCATTCCAAATCGCTAGGTTGCCTCCAACGAGGCCAAAGGAGAGCCATGAGCTGGCTTAAGACACTCGGAACGATGTTTAGGAGGAATGGCGTGACCCAAGATGGCCTTATCGGCGCGAAGAGCCGAACCAATGACCTTAGCTTCTTCTGGTTTCTTGTGGATGCCCCAATGGCAATGGACACGCTCCTCATTGAGCGCTTCCACGATGCTGTCATCCGGCCAGAGAGCATAGTCCGGACCGAGTCCGAGATGACGGCAAAAAAGGAAACAGCAGAGCGCCGACTAGGTGCGGAAGGAAGGGGGTCGGGGGAGGTTCCGTTCGTGGTCAAGCTCGCCTTGAAGGGCAAATTTGAGCATCGCGCAACTGGTGAGGACGCCGCCTCTCTTACCCGACAACTGGACATCCCCCGTACACACGAGCGTCTGCTTGAGGAGATCGTTGCGTTCTACCTGTTGAACTTCCCTGAGCGTGTCCTAAGGGTTGATCCGGTTAGTACCAAAGTGTTCACTGCCGACTCAACGACCGAACGGAAGTACGAGATCCTAGACGAAACCTGCGCTACGCCTGGTCCCCGGCCAATCGTTCTCATCGACGCTCCCAAGTTCACCAAGATCATGCCGATAGCTGGCGAGTTCATGAATGGAAAGCTCGATGTGGTCTATGACTCACTGATCCAAGCACTATCGACTGCAGATGATCCGCTTAAGCGCTTTGCGCGAGGCATGGATCAGGACAAGAAAGCGGAACGCTGGAAGGAACTGGCCGATCGTTTCGATGCGAGCACGGCCATGCAGGTGCTCGAGGATGCGGCACGAAGGAATGACAACTCTAGGTTTGATTGGGTTGACTTCCGAATGGCGTGGGGTGAGACAGGATTCCCTTCTCCGCTTCATCTGCATGTGGTGCCTAACGGCCGATATCCGACTGGGGTGTTCGGGCATGCGTTCATACGCAGGGCGTTCAGTAACGGCGTTCGCATCGTTGGAACGCTCAAAAGCGGTGGCGACATCAACGTACTAGCGATCTATGAGCGTTGAACAGGATTCGCCCGCAACGCCCCCCCGCCTTCCCTATGAAGAGAATTTTGCGTCCGCAAGACGTGACTCAATGATGTCGCCATCTCCACCGAATGCAATGATTCAGAAAAGTATCCCGCCAAAAACGTTGTTCTATCGTAACTGGGGGCAATGCCTTGGCGCCAGAATTTAGAACGCTCCAAGTGCCAACGGCTGAGGGCTGGCACGCTGTCATTTCCCTCATCCAACGCCGTATCGAAGACTGATACAGGGTTTGCAATGATGAACAAGCAGTTAGACTTCGAAAGCGTCGAGATGCAAAGAGTTCTTGATGAGCTTGTGCGAATCGAGATGGAGATTTCAGCGTCGGCAAGTGCAGGGCACGCGCTTCGCGAAGCACCAGCTTGGAAGTTCGCTCCCTACCGAGATCGGCTCATCGCATTGAAGGCCGATCTAAAGCGGCATGCCAAGCATGGTGCGTTGGATATCAAAAGAAGAGCAAAGACTGCAATGGAGCAGGCTTGGTTTTCCACTCCTATCTCCCACGCATCTTCTCACTTCCATCTCCAAACCAACGCGGGGCCTCAGCATTGGGCTGCCGGTCTTTCCGAGGTAGGTATGGATATCTCTTGGGGCGTATCGCGCCTAAAGAACGCACTGGGGAAAGTCTGACCTTCTGCCCTTACACGCAGACTATCGCCTCCGTATAGAGTTCGCCGCAGAAGAACATCCAGAGGGAAAGAGAGTGGAGAGCAGGACCTCTCCCCACCTCTATTGTTCCGGTGGTCAATGCCCGAGGCTAGCGGCGCCTCCTTAGCTCATGGTGCTATCGGCGCCTGAATTGGCCGTACCGTGTTCGTTGGGGCTGGAGTAGTACACGAGTGGCGAAAATCACACGCCGCGCATGTTTCTTCCTCTTTGCAGTTCCCCTCCCAAGTCCCGACGATGGTGCCCACTTCAGCCTCTTTCCGAATGCTCAACTCGATCTCAGCCACCACCTCGTCGAACTGACTGGTTGCATACTGGAGAGACTGCTCCGTTACAGGAACAACCCGGAGTGCGCGCCTAAAGCGGAATTCTGCAGACAATTGGTCTGTATCCTGCCCCGGCTTCCAGTTTCTAATGATCAAATCATCCATAGAGCCAGGCACAGGCATCACGTCAGTGTCGCCCGTCTCAATCTGCTTGCGGATGTTGGGCATGTCGTTGCTACCCGGGGCAAGCTCATTGATATAGATCAGCAAGCCAGCGATGATGGGTACGCCCTTGGCTTGATGGCGCCTTAGCCAGGCATAGGTCTGCACCTGCCAGTCGCCGAGTTCCCAGTGCTCATCGCTCAGGGCAGGCCTAGGGGCTCCCTTGTAATCGGCAAGAATCTCGAACACAGGCGGCAAATTTTCGCAACCATCCTCAATCGCTTTGCGGAGGGGATTGTTCGTATCGACTGCGCTCAATTGTATCTGGGTCACCACATCAATTACGCCGTGCAACTCATACCTGCCAGCGCGCATATCCGGCGACGTGGCCTGAACAGGGATGGAGCGCGTACCGATCACCTTCTTCTCGGCATCAGCGATCAGCGGAAACAGGAATGGCCCCAAAGTATTGACCGCGGCTTCAGCACGCGCGTATGCGGCCATCCGAGCCTTCCGACTACGAGCCTCCTTGCCTTGGGCGCGGAGTACCAGCTCAATCCGATCCCCTATCTCACCGATATCATGAGATTCACGTACGGGGCGGTCCTCTCCCCACTGGCTCGGCTTGCAGGGCCAAGGGAACGCCGGAGCTCCTCCGGCCTGCCAGATGCGGAATGCTGCCTCTAACACGCCATGGATGAATTCTCCATACCAGAGCTGCACCGGCCTCGAAGGTGGCAGTGAACTTCCGTTGTAGTACCGGTACTGGCGATGACAGCGCTTGTAGGAGAGCAGATCTCCCGTAAGGCTGTAGGAGGGAACCACGTGGGCCGGCCGTTTGATCTCAAGATTGACCATTAGATGAGCACCAGAGGGAGATTATTGGCGATGGTTGGCTTCTTGGCCCCAGGAATGTGCCAGGCCCATGTGTCATCTCGGGACCAGCCCGTCGCCACAGATTTCACGGTCTTTCCCGCAGCGATAGTCTTCTCTAGACCCACCAGAAGCAGAGCTGTCTGTGGCCTTGAGTAGGCCACATAGTAAAGACGCGCAAGGTCGTCAAACGTCCGGTCAATTGCGCTACGAGCCAGTCTGTCCTTCCCAACCTGCGTGAACGGCGCAAGATCATCCTCAAGCATTGTTGTAGTTGAAGGATTCTTAGGAAATCGGAATGCGGCCTGCGCAGCATGATTCATCGTGAATCTGGACGACACGTCAACAATGACCAGCGGGAACTCGAGCCCTTTCGCCTGGTGGATAGTCATGATCGACAAGCGATCACGTGGAACGCTGGTGATCAGCTCCTCTTCGAGCTCCAAGAGACCATCCGCGATCGGTCTCAGCACGTCCATGATGGCAGCCTTGCGGCTGGGAACGACCAGATTTCCCTTGTTCTGGATCATGCCACCGAATGCGGAGAACAGGCGCGCCTCCACCATGGCGCGAGATACGGCCTCAAGCCAAACCTGATGTTCCGGATCGGATGAGAACTTTGGCATCCAAGTTGTGAGCTTGAAGCACAGCTCCAACAAGGGCCACTCATCGGGCCAATCAGTTCCTTTCTTCGGCGTCCGCGTGTGCCACGCATCAACGAAATCCCGGAGCTTTCCGGGCGCGGGATCAGTGGCGATGAAGGCGGCAGCCTGCTTTCGCCAAGACGAAAACTTGTTGAAGACCGTAGTGACCAATCTTTGCTCACCAACAATCTTTCCACTTGGGTTGTCTGCTGAAGAGCGATCGAGACACTCTAAGACCAAGCCTAGGAGGATCTGCACATCGACCTGGTCGGCCAGTGCCTGCCCTCGAGGATTGAATACTCCAAGGCCTCGGCTGTTCAGTTCGCGCCTCAACTTCATCGGAAGACGCTCGGTCGCCTCATCCTTCTGCGACGCCCAGGATAGTTCGTCGGCCGAGAAGCTGAGCATCACCGCGTCCCCAAGATCCCCCTGTCCAGGTGCACCCGCGAGGTGAATAGAGTTGTCATCCACGAGGATTGATCGCCCACCACCACGGAAGATGTCCTGGAGGAACTGAGCCAGATCCGACGCTAACGTATCTGCGTCCGGACGGAACATACCCATCACAGGTAGGCCGGACGGTTCTCGATGCGCCTGAATCCGGGGCTTCGGAGGTTGGATCCGCGCTGCCGCGAAACCTGCGTCGCCTTCGATGAAGCTGTTGAAGAACTCAACGATCTCCGGTGTCGACCGATAGTTTCGAGTCAGATACGTAGTAGCAGCGTCAAGTGACGTTGCTGCCTTGAGCCGGGACACGAACTGGGTGAAGAGCTCCACGGTTGCGCCGCGGAAGCGGTAAAGAGACTGATCATCATCACCTACGACGCTCAATGAAGCTCCGCTCCGGCGGACGGCTTCAAAGTAGATCTGTTCCTGAAGTGGATTGGTATCTTGGTACTCATCAACCAGGATGACCTCCCATGTATTGATGGTTTCATCGAGCATTCCTGTCTGCATGCGCTCAAGGAATTGCTGCTCGAGAAGCGCAAAGTCCATCTGCGACTGGTCGCTCAGGTACTTCGCATAGGCCTCATGAGCCGTAGCGATCTCAATCCGGGCAGCCGAATCCGTAGAAGCCTGCTTGAAGGCTCCCATGTCTACACGATCATGAACAAACCGGTCTACTATGGTTCTAACCGTCCGGAGCATTTCGCCCTGATTCCGAGGACGGTCCCCAGTAAAGGAAAACCTCGCCAGGTAAGTATCGATCGCTTCTCTATTGGGACCATAGTAGTTACTGAAGGCCTTCCACATCAGCAACTGATCGGCCGGAACACCCTGAATCAGCACTGGTGGGACGGTACCGGCCGGTCGCAGGTCGCTCAGTATCTCTTCGCATATGGAATCCAAGGTTCCGGTAGTGCAGTGATTCAGATCTACATTGCGCAGCCAAAGTTGGTCATCCGGTGACTGCAGGCTTGGGTGCTGCTTTGCCAACTCGACGAGAGGCAATCCCCAGTCGAGCCAACGGGTACGGACTTCCTCGGCCGCCTTCTTGGTGAAGGTGGTGATCAAGATCCCCTCGGGCGAGATACGGTCGACCAAGAGATGCCGCAAGGCCCTCAGCACCAGCACGGTGGTCTTTCCGGTCCCTGGTCCCGCGATGATCAACAAAGGCAGGTCCTTTGTCGCTACTACGCACTGCGACTGCTCTTGGTTCAAGGCTCTCTGTTGATGCGCCTGAACGAGATCGACGAATTCCTGTTCCGAAAGCATGCATCCCCCCTGGACGCTTCGCTGATTATTTATGACGGGCACCCTGGCGGTGCGGACTACTGATAGGACGATGCAACTGCGAGCACCGTCACAGCCTGTTGCGCAGGCGCACTTCGCCACGCAACCTTCCTGAGGCAGGCTTTGAACTAAGTGACGTGCTTTGCATCCCCTCCCGAGCGAGGCAATGACCCAGTCACGACAAAGGTGGGCCGATCCAACACGATTGCCCAGATACGAATTGGGGATATGGCGTACAAGAGCGGCTTGAACACGCAGGCCACGCCCCCTGAATCGTAGACATCTCCGAGATCAGAACGTGGAGCCGGCTCTCGTTGCAGGAGACCAGAGACAGCACCTACTCCATCGGCACGATAGCCATCGAATGCATAAAGCCTGGAGGCACTGTGACTCCTTGCCCGGAAGAAATCACGCTGAATCCGCTTCGCAAAGCCTGGCCGTGCTGGGAGACTACCCAACGGACGGCCCCCAATCTCCTCTACAAGATCTGCGTAATCCTTCACCGGCAATCATTCCTCTTCTGGCTAGCATCATGCCGCCTTATGCGGGCGGCCGGCTGGATGTGAGACTACTTTCGAACGGCTTTGCGTGCCCCAGCCTTCTTAAGGACCTTCTTTGCTGAGACCTTCGATCTGCTTAGTGAGGACTTTCCAGCAATGGTTGATTTGGTGAGAGCTTTAACGGCCAACTTCTTCGAGGCGGCGGGTTTTGATACAGGCACCTTCGCCTTCTTAACGAGCTTCCTGGCAGTCTTCTTGGTCGCCTTCGCTCTCGCATTGCTCGCACCCCCGCTTTCGACAACCTGATTGGCATCCACGAACGAAACCCGCTCATACCAAGGACGATTGAAGCGAGCGTTGGAGTCGATGATCTCCAACGTCTCAATCAGCTTGGCCCGCCCCGAACTGGTGTCCATCTCCTTGGACTTCCACTCCATCGTCCAGAACTGTTCGGGAATTCGCCCAACTACGCGGTTGACTTGCTCTTCCAGAACTTGGGTATTGGAGAAGTCGATGACGTCATCGGAGTTACGCTGTCGGGAGATCATGCTTTCCAGCAGGTACACGGTCAAAGCGTAGATGCCCACCTTCTGCAAGAGCTTGCTGTCGCCAGCGCGCCAAGCATTCCCACGCAGGTCCTTGATTGTCGACCAGATTGACAAGAAAAGTTCAAGCTCATCGCCATCAATACCGAGCAGCGCGCTGCGCTCGTAGGTCTCAGCCAGCGCACTTTCGATAGCGCTAGGAGGGATGAACCCCTTGGCATTGGTCGGGTACTTAAGTAGTCCTCGGAATGGCTCATTGACATCAACAACTTGAAGGTCATCGTACTTTTGACCGGCCATACCTAGGCCAACACCAGAGCTCGAGATCAGTCGGCCGTTAAGCTCATCTTTGTCGAACTGCAAGTTGAGGGCCTGGATGTGATCACGACTGATGCGGGAGGCCGTGTTATTGATCACCACGAATTGGAAAGCACGCTCAGAGTCGTCATTTCCCAGAAACGCAACAATGTTCAGGTGCATATCGGGTAGCTCGGCGGCAGCGCCATGTACTCGGTGCTGCCCATCAATAATCAGGCCTGGCTTAGCAATGCGTGCATTGATGGTCACCTCTCCAACTTTTCCCGCCTGCATGTCGCCTTCACCATTGAACTTTACGGATGCAGGATCTAGCGCAACGATGATGGACGTAGGAATTGTGTTGGCCGGGTCGGCTCTAATGAACTTTGAGACCTTTTTTACCTTCAAGTCTTTGAGTGGGCGCTGAGCACCTGTTCGGGATTCGGGCGTGAGTCGATGGACATCTGCCCATTCGACGATTTCCCGGGCAGGAGCGTGGAATACCACGAATTCCGGAGCGCCCTTTACATTGCGCTGCGAATACATGAGCGCGCTGTACGTAAATTGCCTTTGGGTCTTGATCTTCTTGGTCATTGCCTGGCCTGCGGAAGAAGTTCGAAGTAAAAATGGTGTTTGTTCGGCTCCAGTTCAGGCTGGAAGCTAACCGGCTGGCACTGAAGAATTGCGTCTCGGAGGGTTCTAGTACGCCCTCCGCGCCAAGCGTGATGAGCAACCTTGGCCAGCCCAAGAGAAATCCTCAGGTCGTTGCTGAGGCTCTCATTCGCATGTACGAGTGTTGAGAGTACCGGACCCGTTGTCCAAGAGAATGCGTGCCCCTTCCTTTCATTGCAGGGTACGCAGGAAGGGAGGAGATTCTCCAGGATCGTCTGCCCGCCAAAGAGATGGGGCCAGACGTGTTCGATGGACAGGACAGCGTGCCCCCCTTTACCTTGCTTGGACACCGAGCGCCCGCACATGTAGCAGACACGCCTCAACCCCTGCAGCGCATCCTTCTCCATGGTGCTGCTGGCCTTACGTGGCCCGGCATTGACCGCGACAACCTTGAGCAACTGTTGAAACTTCCTCTCCCCCCAGAACGTCGATGGAAGGTCAATGTTGCGACGGACGTCATTGGCAAGTGCCGCCGGAGTGACATCGCCGTAGTTCTCAAGCACCAGGCGCGCGTCGCGCACGCATCTCATGAAGAACTCGATACTGGCCGACAACTTCATGTAATCAATGAAGTCGTCGGAAGAAATGAGAAATCCTAGTTCCGAGCCAAGCTCGTTCCCAGAGAACACGTGCCGCACGTGCTCATGCATGACGAGGAACAGTTCCTCGCCATGCGTCACAGGCTTCCAGAGCATAGTCATCCCGCCTTGACTAGTGGATCAGCACTGCGCGCGGCGTGACCGCCGCATTTTCAGGGGTCCGCCCAAGCCGATGTCTACTGTTGTGCCATGCATATGCCACTTCCCTGTTCTGACCCAAGACCACGTTGCCTTAACAATCTAGCCTAACCCCCAACCCATTCCAACCAGTTGAACCGCCTAGTGCCCCTCTCCACCGATAAGGGGTATGAGGACACCGGCCTAGACGATGACGCGAAGCGGGCGGGAAATCGCAATTTTTCGAGCCCCCCTGGGTGAGCCATCCCGGGTGAAGTGAGCGGCACAGAAACTGCTCACGCCCCCTGTTCGGCCAGAATGCAGTTTTCAAACGCCAAGAAATAGGCAAAAATGCGCACTTCATCTTGACCTGTTTCGCCGGCCGTGAGCTAATGGCGCTCGCGTCGGACCCCCTGCGCAGGAATGAAATGCAAGTCATTGAAAACATGGAAGATCCAGTAGAGCGAGGCGTATCAGCCCTTGTCGTTCCCTGCAGCGCAAGGAAGGCAAAACTGTCTGCCCAGACCCTCACCAGTGGCAGCCTTACTGCAGGGAAGCAGGCTACGTTGGCTCAGCAGTGGCTTAGGAAACTGCAGAAATCCAATCCTTGCGCCAAGGCCGGCCACCTCTATTCAGGGGCCGCGTTCCGGAGAGTCTATGAGCATGGGCTGTCCCATGGCACGCCTGTTTGGGTGATCTCTGCTGGTCTTGGGCTCGTGTCCGCTGAGCGACGAGTCCCGCCCTACGACTTGACGCTTTCTGCCAGTTCCCCAACCTCGCTGGTCCACAGGGTTGTTGGGCATTTCCGTCATGAGAGGTGGTGGGATCAGGTACAAGCCGGCCCTTTCGCCAGCCCCCTCTCGTCCATTGGAGATTCCAACGGCCAGGGACGGGTTCTGATCGCCTTGACCAAGCCGTACGCCCAATTGATCAGCAAGGCACTGGCGGGGTTGCCAACCGAACTGAGGTCACGCCTTAGACTATTCGGGCCTGGCGTAGCAGCCAGCCTACCGGCAGACCTGCGCTCGCAGGTGCTTAAGTATGACCAACGGCTGGACCTGATTGTCCCGGGCATCCAACTCGACGCGGCTGCGCGAGCCTTGGTGCATTTCGCGGAGTTGGCTGCAAACATCCAGTTGGTCAGCATGGAGTGCGACCAAGAGCTAATCGAGCAGGCGCTGGCGCCCGTTCAGGCCCGCCCGGTCGTATTGCGCACCCGACTAGACGACGATGCACTTCGTGAGCATCTCCGTCCTTGGGCTTCGGAAGGGCTCTCCTTCAGGACGGCACTTCGTCGGCTTCGGGACGACAGCAGGGTGTCTTGCGAAGAGCAGCGCTTTCGTCGCCTTTACAACGAGGTCAGGGCATGAGCAAGGCCACTCTGGTAACAATTCGCGCCGTTCGGACCGAACAAGCTGGCGTAGCGGTCTATGCCTTTTTCCTGCCCGGATCCAAGGTACTTGAGATTGCCGACATTTCGCGACTGGAACGAACCAAGGAGGGTCTGGAAGGGTTCCAGCGGGATGCGATCCAAAAGCACATTGCCGGTATGGTCGACTACCTCAACAGCGGCCCGGTTCTGTTCCCTAATGCCATATTGCTGGCGCTCTCGCCGCGCGCCTCGTTCACCAGATCCCGCGGCCCAACACCGGAAGGGCTGATCCCCTCCGGCGACGCCGGCGTGCTTAAGCTGCCTATTGCCAAGGACGGCAGCAAGTGTGCGTGGATCGTCGATGGTCAGCAGCGCTCCACTGCGCTTGCCAGGGCAACAGACAGTACCTTGCCGGTGCCCGTAATCGCATTCGTATCAGATGATCTGCAGACCCATCGGGAACAATTCATCTTGGTCAACAAGGCCCGGCCCCTCCCTAAGCGTATGGTAGATGAACTACTTCCCGAAATTGATGCGCGAAGGCTTCCGGCCGACATGGCAACCCGGCAGATTCCCAGCGCGCTGGTGGAACGACTTGATGCCGATCCAGAGTCACCGTTCCACGGGTTAATCAGACGAACCTCATCCAACAAGGATCCTGGACGCATCGTTACCGACTCGGCTTTGGTACGCATGCTTCAGAAGCAAATCAACAATCCACTTGGGGCCCTGGCGTCCTTCCGTTCGCTTGATGGTGGCAGTACCGATCCTACTGCCATGTATGCACAGGTCCTGAGCTTCTGGAATGCAGTGAAGAACGCCTTCCCAGAAGCATGGGGCCTTCCTCCAGAGCAAAGTCGACTGCTTCACAGCGCAGGTATCACGGCGCTGGGTGCCCTGATGGACTATCTCAGCCCGCGTGTAGTACAGCGAAGCAATGCTGGCAAGTTCTATGCAGGTGTGCTGGAAGCTATTGCCCCCTACTGCGCTTGGAACTCTGGGCGCTGGATCGACATGGACTGCGACTGGAATCAGATCGAGAGCACCGCCAAAGACATCCGACTGCTCAGTGACCAATTGATCCGCCTCTCCCAACTTCACAATTTGAGGCATATGGCCTAATGAAGTTCATTTACGCTGATGCCCTGGACTTCGTTGATCCGGAGTTTGATTTCGCTAATGACCGAACCTCTGAAGGTCGCGTTGTCCAATGGGACGATGAGTACCCCCATGAGTTCTTGGCGCGCCCCCCATATGATGGGATCCTTGTGTCGCGTGGTGTTGTGGGCGACATCCAGCACCAAGGTAAGTACACCCTGCCGCAGGTGATGCGTTTCCGCCGAGAAGGCGCTCGGAAGTTCCTGCGTTACACAGCGGACAAGTATCCGAACAGTCTTCTGTTCGGAGATTGCGGTGCTTTCACCTACCGCGACCAGGAAGTCCCTCCATACACCCCCGTCGACACCATGGAGTTCTACGGCGACGGGGGCTTCACCCATGGTTGCTCCGTAGATCACATCATCTTTGACTTCGACGAAGGCCAAGGCCGCACCCGGCTGGAAATGCCACAACCCATACTTGACCGTTATGACCTCACGCTGCAACTCGCCTCTGAGTTCCTGATCGAAAGCAAACGCGTCAAAGGATTCGTACCTATGGGCGTGATCCAGGGTTGGTCAGGACCGAGCATGGCGACGGCGGCACGCGAACTCGTCAAGATGGGCTACACCTATCTTGCGGTGGGAGGTCTGGTGCCACTGAAGATCCCCCAGATCCATGCTGCGCTCGCCTCCATCCGCCAAGCCATCCCCAGCAAGGTCAAGCTTCATCTTCTGGGATTCGGCAAAATCGAGCATCTGGCCGAATTCGAGCAGTATGGGATCGCCAGCTTCGATACCACCTCTCCCTTAGTGCGTGCCTTCAAGGATGCGGTGAAGAATTACTTCTCGCGCGATACCCAAGGCCAACTGAGCTACTACACCGCAATCCGTGTACCGCAGGCCCGTGACAACAACAAGCTCAAGGCCAAGGCCCGCCGCGGCGTCCTCAACCAAGAAGTAGCCATGAAGCTGGAGGCAGCAGCGCTGGATTCTATACGCACGTTCGCCGGTGGAAAAATGCCTATTGAGCCTGCCCTGGACAACATCCTCGCTTACTGGAAGGCGCTGAACTGGCGCGAAGACCATGACGATGCCAGTCAAATGCGATCTTTGGCCAAGCAACGCGCAATCTACCATCGCACGCTGACAGAGCAACCATGGACTCGCTGCAACTGCCGGGTTTGCACGGAAGGCGGCGTTGAGACCCTTCTGTTTAGAAGCAGCAACCGCAACAAGCGTCGCGGCTTCCACAATCTTCACGTGTTCTATGAACACCTCCTCGCTCACAGGCACGCAGCATGACCAAGCAACTGACTTTCAACGTGATTGCGCCAAAGCAATCTGCCAACGCCCACGTCGCGTTCTTTGTGGCAACTGCCACGCAGATCGATCAAGTTGCCACAATCCAGCGTCTGGCACGTGATGAAGAGGGCATGCCGACTGGGTTCCAGCGTCCCCAGATCGCCAAGCACATTCGCGAGATTGGCGATTACCTCGCCCGTCCCGATGCCATCTTGGCCAACCCCATTGTTCTAGGCTTCGTCGGCGGCGCCAAGATCAAAAAGTCCAAAGACGGCTCTACCCAGTTGGTAGTAGACGTAAGCAAAGGCGCTCCGGGATTGATTGTGGACGGCCAACAGCGCTTCAGCGCACTGCGCGAGATCGGCCGTGAGGACTTTCAAGTGCCCGTTTCGGTCTTCATCTGCGACAGCCTGGAAGAGCTCACTCAGCAGTTCATCCTGATCAACAACACCAAGCCGCTCAACAAGGGCATGATCTACGAATTGCTGCCACTCGCGCGTCAAGGTGGCATGCCGTTCCGACTCGAATCGCGTCGGGAGGCCGCCGATTTGGTCGGAATGCTCAACTTCCGGAAGGGCTCGTCTCTCAAAGGGATGATTCGCGGCCAGACCACGCCGCACGGTGTCATCCAGGACACGGTCATGCAGAGACTGATCATGAACTCGATGTCCGATGGTGCGCTTCGGATGTATCGAAATGACCATAAGCTGCTTCAAAGCAAGGGCTTTGAGCTCATTAGTGAGTACTTTCATGCCGTTGCCCACATCTTCCACGATGCCTGGAAGGACCACACACCGACGAGTTCGCGTTTGGTTCACAGTGTCGGCATCACGGCGATGGGATTCGTCATGGAGTACCTGCACTCTGCACTGGGCGCTACCACGCGCGAGGATTTCATCCAGCCGCTGACCGCGATCCGACCTGCCACCGCCTGGACAGAGGGAGAGTGGGTGTTTGGACCTGAGACCCGTCGTTGGAACGGGCTCCAACAGGTATCAGCCGACTGGAAGCTACTCTCGTTCTACCTGGTCCAGAAGGCACGGGAGGCGGTGGAAAATCCCAAGGGAGCCAAAGCTCATGTACGCCGTTAAAGAGATCTTCTACACCCTTCAGGGCGAGGGCTTCCAGGCTGGGCGGCCGGCAGTGTTCTGCCGGTTCTCTGGTTGCAACCTATGGTCTGGTCGGGAGCAAGACCGCCCCAAGTCGCAATGTACTTTTTGCGATACAGACTTCGTCGGCGTCAACGGGTTGAATGGAGCAAAGTACGGAGACGATGGGTCCCTGCCATACGTGATCGCCGACCTATGGCCTCACCATGCCATCGAGAATAGGCTGGTTGTCTTCACCGGCGGTGAGCCATTGTTGCAACTAGATGAACCACTGATTCGTGCAATGCACGCACTTGGGTTCAAGTGCGCTGTCGAGTCCAATGGAACGATCGAGCCACCAAACGGCATCGACTGGCTGACAATCAGTCCGAAAGGATCGGCCCCCTTAAAAGTTCGTCGGGCCAATGAGCTCAAACTGGTTTTCCCGCAGCCAGATGCGCCCCCCGAAGCATTCGATGAATTCATTGCGGACCAGTACTTCCTCCAGCCAATGGACGGACCGGACCAAGTTGCCAACACACAAGCGGCCGTGGAGTACTGTAAGGCTCATCCGAAGTGGAGATTGAGCATGCAAACTCATAAGTACCTGGGCATCCCATGACTGAGCCAATCTTCAACGTTTGCAAAGAGTTCCGATTTGACGCGGCCCATCAGCTGGATGCTGGCCCCAATGGCGATCCTCGCTATCGTAGTATTCACGGACACTCCTACCAAGTCGAAGTATGGGCACGGGGTCCGCGCAATGCGCGTGGCTGGGTAATCGATATGGGGGACTTGGAACGCCGCATCGCACTAACCAACGCCAAGATCGACCACGTCTTTCTCAATGAAATAGAGGGCATGGGGCCACCTACGATGGAGAACATTGCTTACTTCATCTGGTGTGACTTGAGAGATCTCCCCCTACTACGCAGGGTGGTAGTCAAGCGCGGACAGAATGGTGAATCTTGCGAGTTCCACGGAGAGTACGATGTCGGATGAGCGTTTTGTCAATGATGACGGCACGGGAGAGAGATCGGCGCTGGTCGTGTTCTCCGGAGGCCAAGATTCGGCCACCTGCTTGGCGTGGGCGCTTGATCGGTTTGATCGAGTGGAGACGCTGGGGTTCCAGTACGGTCAGGTCCACCATGTGGAGATGTCTGTCCGTCAAAGTGTTCGTGATGCCATCAGTGCCCTAAAGCCAGAGTGGACCGAGCGTCTGGGTATTGATCACGTCTACGATGCGGGCGTCATCGGGCAGATCGGCCAATCCACCCTAACAGGTACCAGTGAGACGAAACTTCGCACAGCTGGCCTGCCTGCCACTTTTGTACCAGGTCGTAACTTGGCTTTCCTCACCTTGGCGGCCGCCCTTGCCTATCGCCGAGGATCAAAGCACATCATCACAGGCGTATGCGAAACAGACTTCTCCGGCTATCCCGACTGCCGCGATGACGCAATCAAGGCGGTGCAGTTGGCTGTGAATCTCGGCATGGATGCTCGCTTCGTCATTCACACTCCGCTGATGTGGATCGACAAGGCCGCCTCTTGGGAGCTTGCGTTTGACCTCGGAGGCCATAGATTGGTCGAAGTGATCAATGAGAAGACCCACACCTGCTACGTAGGCGATCGCTCAGATCGACACGCCTGGGGATTTGGTTGCGGCCAGTGTGACGCCTGCAAGCTGAGAGCGTCCGGTTGGGACAAGTACCTAAACCCCAAGCACCGACGTGGCAAAGGAGTGCTTCAGTGACTGGCTGAAGGTGATCATCCACCCTAGGTAGTTCGTTGGCCTCACGGAGTTGCCTGCTCCCCGATCAGTTGAACAGCTTGGCGAGCAGCCCCGTGACGCCTAGGCGAAGTCCCTTGGGAAGTTGGCACCTCTCCAAAAGCAAGGCGTAACCATCCGCCTCGTCGAGTGCGCATTCCTAATGCCTCACACTGCTTGCGCTTCGTCGCTACTGTTGGCACCCGCCCAGTAACGGCTGCCACTAGAGAGACTGACCACACCTCTGAAGCTGTACCGGTTCGGGCTGAGCGGAGAGGTGTATAGGCGTACGCTGAATCAGCTAAGAAGGCCTAGCAAAAGGCTCGGCACGTGCGTCAGCAAGCTCCCCATCTTCTTGCCCATGCTTAGAGAACCCGCGCAGGAGACCAAGGGCGAATTCAGGCTTCGTCTGCATGGAGCGATCAACCCATCGCAATGGTGGCCGTTCCATGCCCCCGACGTCCCCCCGAGATTCAGTAGCGCGACGGTTTGGAGTCCAATCCTCAACGACAAGGAGATTGGACGTGAAGAAGCGCTTTTCCGAAGAACAGATCATCGGCTTCCTGCGCGAGGCCGAGGCGGGCATGCCGATCAAGGACCTATGCCGCCAGCATGGCTTCAGTGAGGCCTCGTACTACCTGTGGCGCAGCAAGTTCGGTGGGATGAGCGTGCCCGACGCCAAGCGGCTCAAGGACCTGGAAGCGGAGAACACACGCCTGAAGAAGCTGCTGGCCGAGCAGGTGTTCGACAACGACGTCATCAAGGATGCGTTGCGAAAAAAGTGGTGACCGCACCGGCACGCAGGTTGCTGGTGCGGAGCATGGTCGAGAAAGGGCTGAGCGAGCGGCGCGCGTTGGTGGTTGCACGCATGAGCGCCAGCGCGCTGCGTTACGAGCCCAGGCCGGACCACAACGTTGAACTGCGCGAGCAGATCGCTGCACTGGCACACAGGCATCGACGTTACGGCGTGGGCATGATCCATCTGAAATTGCGACAGAAGGGGCATGTCGTGAATTACAAGCGCGTGGAGCGCCTTTATCAGGAAGCAAGTCTGCAGGTGCGTCGCAGGAAGCGCAAGAAGGTACCTGTCGGTGAGCGTCAGCCTTTGCTGCGCCCGTCCGCCGCCAATCAGGTGTGGTCGATGGATTTCGTGTTCGACCGCACCGCGGAAGGCCGAGTAATCAAGTGCCTGACCATCGTGGACGACGCCACCCACGAGGCCGTGGCCATCGAGGTGGAACGGGCTATTTCCGGGCAGGGCGTTGCCAAGGTGCTGGACAGATTGGCCGTTCAACGCGGTCTGCCGCAGGTGATCAGGACAGACAACGGCAAGGAGTTCTGCGGAAAAGCAATGGTGGCGTGGGCTCACGAGAAGAGAATTGCCCTGCGCCTGATCGAGCCGGGCAAGCCGAACCAAAACGCTTACGTTGAGTCCTTCAACGGGCGGCTACGCGATGAATGTCTGAACGAGCACTGGTTCCCGACGTTGCTCCATGCCAGAACCAGTATCGAAAGCTGGCCGCGCGACTACAACGAGGAAAGGCCTAAACGAGCACTTGGCGGGCTGACGCCCGCCCAATACGCCGCGCAGTTGGCTGGCAAGAGGGATAAGATCAGCACCGGACTCTAAACCCGACCGCTACTGAGGACGGGGGGACGTCGCACCCTACCTACTATGAAGTGCCGGATCTCGGCCCAAGAGTTTGATACGCGCCATGAGCCGTTCCAGTGCGACACTGAGACCGTCGTCTTCTGCAGAATAGGGAGACTCGAATAGCGGAATCTGAACCCATAGGTGCTCTTGACCAGGATGCACATAGGGGCCGTGATCATCCAGAAGCAAGACATCATCCACCTGTGAAGACACGAAGCGCAGATCCTTCGTAGCTCCATGCCAATTGATGTACGCGAGTGTTGAGAACCACTCAGGCGCAGCACCCTCTAGAACCAGCAACTCTGCGATGGACTGTACGCGCTCTCGCGAAACCGTTGTAAGTATCACAAGCTGATCGAATTCTGATCGAACCCGTTCAAGAAACCTATAGAGCCCTGGACGCGGGATCTGACTAATAGCATTAGAAATAAGCGTCCCTTCAAGGTCGAGCGCCAGAATGGCTGGCTTCATACATCGTCTCATTGAATTAGTGAAAGTCTGGCGTGGCGCCTCCACGCTCTATGCGTCCATTGTGCGATCCCTCAGGTGCGCATAGTGAACCGGAGAGTTTCTTTTCTTTGCTTCGCGGCTAGGGCCCCTTCATATGCCAGCCCTTCAGGGAGGTGGCCCATGTCCGGATAAACACCTCCTGCTCGGAAGTCTCAATAGCACCCGGACGCGCCCGGCGAACTCTAGCCATTGCGTCTTCGCCATCGATTGCTGAATCACTCTCCAAGAGAAGCATGGATGCCACAGTTCCCGCTCGACCAAGCCCCCCCTTACAGTGGACGACAACTTTCGAACCTTCACAAAGTTCGGTCGAGAGCATTGGTCCCAGACGCTTCCAGCGTTCAAGGAAACGACCGTCCGGTGCTGCTCCATCAGTGATCGGCAGGGAGTGCCAGATCAATCCGTGCTCGGCAGCTCGCTGAGGCAGTGCAGTGATACGCAACTCGTCAAACTCCCACGGCTCTATCAAGGTGAGTAGACGCTTAGCACCCCACTTGTAAATCACGTCGAGGTCCAGATCGATATCTCTAGCCCAAGTACCAGTCATTGCGGCCTCTTGATGCTTCCCAGGTGCAAAGGTGACACCTATTGCTCCACCAACGCTTCCTACTGGGATGCTTCCAATGAGCAAAGGATGAGTGAGACTTGTCCTGACCAATGAATTCTCCATATCGAAGTTGACCGTTGCTGCCCTTGGGAATTGGAGCCCACAAACTCACATTCGGCGCACGCCCGTGCACTAGTCCGCCATGACTCAACATCGCGCCCGAGCGTAAGTACGGCCGCTGTAGGACTCCTCAGCTTTCTGGGCTGATCAGCACTACATCGCGAGGCATAGTGCGATCCAGTGTTATTGCACTGCTCTCGAATCATTAAGTAATGGACGAGATCTGTCCCGAGTCAGTAGGTGAGGAGGCTCGGAGCATGCCTACTTCGGCTTTGCCAAGGTCAGAACGAGTGTTGGGTTAGCTATGTCTAATGGCGCCCCCCGGAGGCTAGCTCTCGCCGTTACTCCGCTTCGCGCGCAGTTGGAGCATCGATTCCTCGAGAAATTCCTGCATTGAAGGTCGAGAATGAAGTGCTGGCGACGGGATCTGGCAGTCGAGTTGATTACAGAGTGACTTGGCAAACGCCAGTTGTGCTTTGGTCGGGGGTTTGAGATCCCAGTCAGTCAGTTCTGGAATGATCTTTGCCACCTCTTCAGCAAGACGAATTTGGAACCCAAGCCGCCCCCCCTCTTCTTGAACCCGTAAGAGCTGTCTAGCGACCTGTGCACTCCTGCTCTTGGGCAGTGGGATTTCAATGGAGAAGTCGAAGTCGGTGCAGATGAGGTACAGGTCCACGGGATCAGAGCTCATTGATACATATATGTAGACTACATATATGGGCGTAGTGTTAAAAGTGTCTGCCTCCTAGTTTTTTCGGGATGGAAGAAGACACCGTCATCACAGCCTTGGCTCACGTCATTCGGTCGAGGCGCGTTGCCCTGGGCTATAGCCAAGATTCGTTTGCGGATCACATTGGTATGCATAGGTCCTACTACGCCGCACTGGAGCGTGGGCGGCGGAACATGACTTTGGCTACCCTTGAGCGCGTAGGGCGCGGCCTGAACTCGACTCTTGCCCAGTTGTTTGCAGATGCAGGCATCTAGCCCCTCGCGTCCAACTGATTGGAAGAACAAATGACGGTACGGCGTCGCGTTGAGCAGGTGCGTACTGCAAAGGCTGCCCTCGATAGGGAGCAGCGACATCAGGTATGGACAAGGCGAATCTCAGAAAACGCCTTAAAAATCAATGATTTTCATATCGCCCATATCCCCCATTGTAATGTGTGCGCCGGCACCATCAACGCCGCACCGGTCTACCCCCGCGAAGTGGTGCGGCGCGCCCTGCTGCACAACGCGGCGGCGGTGATCCTCAGCCACAACCACCCTTCCGGCGACCCGGAACCCTCCAGCGCCGATACCCGCATCACCGACGAACTGCAGCAGGCGCTGGCGATGGTGGACGTGCGCCTGCTGGACCACTTCGTGGTCGGCGAGGGCCGTCCCGTTTCATTTGCTGAACGGGGCCTGCTATCCCCGCCCCAGCCGCGGCTGTTCGGCTGAGCGCGGCCCTTCAGGCGCCATCGGTCGCCCCCACAGGCATGTTCTGGTCAGCGTGGGCGCGGGTATCTGCGCTAAAATGGGCGATTCCGCCGCTCATTCTCACAGCAGGCCTCGTGAAAAATCTCCTCCGCGCCCTGATCAGCCAAGGCATCGAAGCCTTGCGCGCCAATGGCACCCTGCCCGCCGACTCCCTGCCGCCGGACTTCGTGGTCGAGCGCCCGAAGACCCGCGACCACGGCGACTTCGCCACCAACGCCGCGATGCTGCTGGCCAAGGCCGCGCGCAGCAATCCGCGCGCACTGGCGCAGGCGCTGGTCGAGGCGCTGCCGCGCAGCGAGGACGTGAGCAAGGTCGAGATCGCCGGCCCCGGCTTCATCAACTTCCACCTGGCCCCGGCCGCGTACCAGCGCGAAGCCGCGTCGGTCATCAAGGAAGCCCACGACTACGGCCGCAACCTGTCCGGCAATGGCCGCACGGTGGGCGTGGAGTACGTGTCGGCCAACCCGACCGGCCCGCTGCATGTCGGCCATGGCCGCGCGGCGGCGATCGGCGACTGCGTGGCGCGCGTGCTCGATGCCAACGGCTGGAACGCCAAGCGTGAGTTCTACTACAACGACGCCGGCGTGCAGATCGAGAACCTGGCGCTGTCCACCCAGGCACGGATCAAGGGCATCGCGCCGGACCAGGACGGCTGGCCGGAAGGTGGCTACCGCGGTGAGTACATCGCCGACGTCGCACGCGCCTACATGGCCGGCGCCAGCGTCGACCTGGAAGGCAGCACCGTGGTCGGCGCCAAGGACCCGGACGACATGCAGGCGATCCGCCGCTTCGCCGTGGCCTACCTGCGCAACGAGCAGAACCTGGACCTGGCCGCGTTCGGCGTCGACTTCGACATCTATTTCCTGGAAAGCTCGCTGTACGCCGACGGCAAGGTAGCCGAAGCGGTGGCCAAGCTGCAGGCGTCGGGTCATACCTATGAAGAAGGTGGCGCGCTCTGGCTGCGCAGCACCGACTTCGGTGACGACAAGGACCGCGTGATGCGCAAGTCCGACGGCACCTTCACCTACTTCGTGCCCGACGTGGCCTACCACCTGTCCAAGTGGCAGCGCGGCTACGAGCGCGCGATCACCGAGCTGGGCGCCGACCACCACGGCTCGCTGGCCCGCGTGCGCGCCGGCCTGCAGGCGATGGAAGTGGGCATCCCGCAGGGGTGGCCGGAATACGTGCTGCACCAGATGGTCACCGTCATGCGTGGCGGCGAGGAAGTGAAGCTGTCCAAGCGTGCCGGCAGCTACTTCACCCTGCGCGACCTGATCGAGGAAGCCGGCCGCGATGCCACCCGCTGGTTCCTGATCGCGCGCAAGCCCGATTCGCAGCTGACCTTCGACATCGACCTGGCCCGCCAGCAGAGCAACGACAACCCGGTGTTCTACGTGCAGTACGCGCATGCCCGCGTCTGCAGCCTGCTGCGCCAGGCGCAGGAGAAGGGCCTGGTGTACGACCAGGGCAACGGCCTGGCCAACCTCGGCCGCCTGGCCGACGACGCCTCGCTGCTGCTGATGAACGAGATCTCGCGCTATCCGGAAGTGGTGGAAGCGGCCGGCGTGGCGCTGGAACCGCATCTGGTGGCGCAGTACCTGCGTGAATTGGCGCATGCGTTCCACACGTGGTATCACGGGACGCCGGTGCTGGTGGAAGATGCCGCCGATCGCAACGCCAAACTGACCCTGGCCTGTGCGGCGCGCCAGGTACTGGCCAATGGCCTCGAACTCCTGGGCGTCAGCGCCCCGGAAAAAATGTAAGCATCAGGAGACGCAGTACACATGGCAGCACGACGCGGCAAAAGCCAGGCACGACGCAACAGCGGCAGCCAGGGCACCCCCGGATGGGTGTGGCTGGTGGCCGGTGTAGCGATCGCGGCCGTGGTGTTCCTGGCGGCGCCGAACCTGTTCAAGGGCGAGGGCGATGGCTTCCTGCGCGCCGGTCCGCAGCCGAACCCGAACGCGCAGCCGGCCCCGGTCGCCGATGCCGACAGCGATGTCGGTACCCAGCCGGCCGCGCAGCCGGCTGCGCCGAAGCAGGCCGAACCGGAAAAGCCGGCCGCCACCCAGTACGATTTCTACACCCTGCTGCCGGGCAAGGAAGTCGAGATGTCCGACGCCGAACTGGCCGCCAGCGCGCGTGCCGAAGACCAGCGCCGGGCCAAGGCCGAAGCGCAGCGCGCGCAGGCGGCACTGGAAGGCAAGCCGGTTCCGCCGGCGACCACGACCGCACCGGCACCGGCGGCCACCGCCAGCGTGTCCAGCACCGCGCAGGTGACCGCCACCAGCCGTCCGCTGCCGGCACCGCTGAGTGAACGTCCGGCTGCGGCAACGCCGCCGGCCAGCACGGCCTCGACCAGCACCGCCGCCGCCACGCCGGCAGCGCGCGCGGAAACCGCAACGGCAACGGCGGGTACCCCGGCCACTGCCGCACCGGCGGCCGCCGACAACGCCCGCTATATCCTGCAGGCAGGCGCCTTCGGCGCCTCCGGCGATGCCGAAGCAACCAAGGCCAAGCTGGCGATGATGGGACTTGCGGCGCGCGTGGAGTCAGCACAGATCAACGGCAAGACCGTGTACCGCGTGCGCATGGGGCCGTATGGCAGCGCCGGTGAACTGTCCGAAGCCAAGCAGAAGCTGGATGGCACCGGCCTGCAGGCGATGGCGATCAAGGCGCAGTGAACCATCGGGTCTGAATGGAAAAAAGCCGGGCAATGCCCGGCTTTTTTGTTTCTGTAGAGCCGAGCCATGCTCAGCTGAATCCAGACGAAGCCGAGCGTGGGCTCGGCTCTACAGGACGCACGGCACTGGTCAGCCTTCGCGGGCGACCTGGAAACCGGCGAAGGACTGGCTGACCGGCATCAGTTCCAGGCGATTGATGTTCAGGTGCGGCGGCAGGCTGGCCACCCAGAAGATCTGTTCGGCGATGTCTTCGGCGGTCATCGGGTTGGCGCCGTTGTAGAGCTTGTCCGACGCCGCCTGGTCGCCGTGGGTACGCACCACGGTGAACTCGGTTTCGGCCATGCCTGGCTCGATCGTGGTCACGCGCACGCCGGTGCCGTGCAGGTCCGAACGCAGGCCCAGCGAGAACTGGCTGACGAAAGCCTTGGTGCCACCGTAGGCGTTGCCACCCGGGTACGGGTAGACGCCGGCCACCGACGAGATGTTGATGATCGCGCCCTTGCGCTCCACCAGCTGCGGCAGCAGGCGGTGGGTCAGGGTCACCAGCGCGGTGATGTTGGTGTCGATCATCGTGGTCCAGTCCGACAACTTGGCGGTCTGTGCCGGCGCGGTGCCCTGCGCCAGACCGGCGTTGTTGACCAGCAGATCGATGTCGCCAAAGGCGGGCGGCAGTGCCAGCAGCGCCGCTTCCATCGCAACCGGATCGCGGATGTCGAAGGCGGCGGCATGCACCACGTCCTTGCCGTAGCGATCGACCAGCGGCTGCAGGCGTTCGCCACGGCGGCCGGTGGCGATCACTTTCCAGCCGGCCTGGGCGAAGCGGTGGACGGCGGCGGCGCCGAAGCCGGACGTGGCGCCGGTAATCAGGACAGTGCGGGTCATCAGGCAACTCCAGGGGGAAAAACCGGACGCCCATTCTGGCACCGTCGGCCCGCCCTTGCGTTGTCGATGCCGGCTGACCACGCCCGAGGCGTGCGCGGCTCAGCGCACGCGGAATACCCGGGCCTTGGGCAGGTCTTCGTCGACCTGCAGGAACCAGCGCCCGGCAATTCCTGGAACAACGGCGATCTGCGGCGACTGCAGCACCTTGCGCAGCTTCATCTGCCCCTTCATCACCTGCCATTGCTGGCCGTTATCAAGGGTGAACAGCGTGCCGGGCTGCCAGCCTGCGACCTCTCCGACCACGCGTGCATTGACCGGTCCTTCTTCCAGGCCCAGATGCATTGCTGCCGGTGCCGGCACATTGGCAGGCAGCGGCGCAGCGGCGGGGGCCACCGCTGCCGTCGGCCCGGTGGCCGCGCGCTCTGCCTCGCGCAGTACCCGGTTCAGCGCCTGCAACTGCGCTGGACTGAGCCCGACCTCGGCCAGTTGGGATGCACTCAGGCGCCGCTCGACGGGTACGAAACGGTCCTGGGCGAAGGCAGCGAAGCTGCTGGCGAGCAGCAGTGCGGAAAACAGATACCGGCGCATGCAAGGGTCTCAGCGAACGAGTGCCCACGATGCTGCAGTTCGATGACACTCCGGTGACACACCAGGGGCCGGTACAATGGGCCATGATCAACAACGATGTCCTGCGCAGCGTGCGCTATTCCCTGGACCTGGGCGACCACCACGTGGTGACCCTGTGCCAGATGGCCGACCCGGCCTTCGCCGTGGATCCCGAACAGGTGAAGGCCTGGCTGCGCCGCGAGGACGAAGCCGGCTTCGAAGCGATGAGCGACAGCGCGCTGGCGCACTTCCTCGATGGCCTGATCGTGCACCTGCGCGGTCGCGACGAGAGCCAGCCGCAGCGCGCGGTGGAAACCCGCATCGACAACAACCTGGTGCTGAAGAAGCTGCGCGTGGCGTTCCAGCTGCGCGACGTCGATCTGATGGAGATCTTCGCCAGCGCCGGTTTCAACGTCTCCAAGTCGGAAGTCGGTGCGCTGTTCCGCCAGCCCGGGCACACCAACTACCGGCGTTGCCTGGACCAGATGCTGCGCAACTTCCTCAAGGGCCTGAGCCTGCGCCTGCGCGGCTGAGCACGGCCTCGACGAACGCCCGCGCCGCCGGTGTCGGCAGCCGCTGCCAGACCAGGTGCACGCGGCGGGTCGGGGTTGGCTGCAGCGGAATCCGCACCACGCCCTGGAAGCCTTCGGCGATCAGCGCCGGCACGATGCCAACCGCCAGACCATGGCGGACGAAGCGCTCCACCAGTTCCATCAGGTTGACCTCGAAACGCACCGTGTGCGGCAGGCCAGCGGCGACGAAAGCATCGTCGGTCTGCCGCCGCGCACCGGTGCCGCGCGGGAAGTCGACCAGCGCCTCGTCCTGCAATTCGGTCAATGGCAGCCGCTTGCGCCTAGCCAGCCGATGCGAGGGGGCCAGCACCGCCACCAGGTCTTCTTCCTGCAGCATCTGGTGGCAGACCCCGTCCAGGCCGGCCGAGGGCGCCAACCCCACCAGTGCAACATCCAGGTCACGCGACTGCACCTGCGCGATCAGGTCCTCGCTCTTGTCCACCCGCAACTGGAATTCCACCTGCGGGTGCGCCTGCTGGAACGCGGCCAGCATCGCCACCACATCGATATCGGTCAGCGAGGAGATCTGCCCGATCGCCAGCAGCCCGCGCACCTCGCCACTGACCGCGGCCACGTCGGCGCGCAGGTGGCGCAGGCTGACCAGCACCTGGCGTGCGTGCACCAGCAGCGCCTCACCCGCTGCCGTCGCCCGCACCTGCCGCGGCAGGCGCTCGAACAGCGGCGTGCCCAGTTCCTGCTCCAGGTAGGCAATCTGGTGGCTCAACGCGGACTGCACCACATGGCAGCGTTCGGCTGCGCGGGTGAAATTGCCCTCCTCGGCCAGGGCAACGGCAAATTCGAGCTGCTTGAGATTCATCCGACTATCTCGTTTACAGATGGCAAGGATGATGATGATTCATTTCCATCATGGCCGCAGCAGGTGGACACTGTGCCCCCCGCTTCCTGGAACACCGCGTGAGCCCGTCCCTCCCCCCTTTGCACCGCTGGCAGGTGCTGCTGATGTCGGTGGCTACCGGCGTGGCCGTGGCCAGCAACTACTATGCGCAGCCACTGCTGCACACCATCGCCGACGCCTTCGGTGTGCCGTTCGGCCAGGTCGGCATGGTCGTTACCGCCGCGCAGCTGAGCTATGCCGCCGGCTTGATCCTGCTGGTGCCGCTGGGTGACCTGTTCGAACGCCGCCGCCTGATCGTGGTGATGAGCCTGCTGTCGGCCGGCGGACTGGTGATCAGTGCCTGCGCACCGTCACTGACCTGGTTGCTGGTGGGCACCGCCATCACCGGCCTGTTCTCGGTGGTCGCCCAGGTGCTGGTGCCGTTCGCCGCTACGCTGGCCGCGCCGGAACATCGCGGTCGCGTGGTCGGCACGCTGATGAGTGGCCTGCTGCTGGGCATCCTGCTGGCGCGCACCGTGGCCGGCCTGCTTTCCAGCCTGGGCGACTGGCGCCTGGTGTATGCGATCGCCGCTGCCACCCTGGTGCTGACCGCACTGGCATTGCAGCGCGGTCTGCCGCGATTCCACCACAGCGCCGGCTTGGGCTATTTCGCATTGCTGCGCTCGATCGGCGTGCTGTTCGTGCAGGAACCGGTGCTGCGCCAGCGCACGCTGCTGGGCGCCTGCAGCTTCGCCATGTTCGCGATCTTCTGGACCCCGCTCGCGTTCCTGCTGGCACAGCCGCCGTATGCCTACAGCGACGCCACCATCGGCCTGTTCGGGCTGGTCGGCGCGGCCGGCACGCTGGCGGCCGGCCTGGCTGGCCGCATGTCCGACCGTGGCCAGACCGGGCGTGCCACCACCATTGCACTGTTGCTGTTGCTGCTGTCGTGGCTGCCGCTGGGGCTGTCCGCACACTCGCTGCTGGCATTGCTGGTGGGCGTGGTGGTACTGGACCTGGCCGCACAGCTGTTGCACGTCAGCAACCAGAACCTGATCTACGCACTGCAACCGGCGGCACGCAACCGCCTCAATGCCGGCTACATGACCGGCTATTTCATCGGTGGTTCGCTGGGTTCGCTGCTGTCTGCGCAGGTCTACCAGCGCTTCGGCTGGACCGGCGTCTGCGTGGCCGGCGCTGCCGTGGCTGCGCTGGCCCTGCTGCTGTGGCTGCCCGGCGCGCTGCGCGCGCGCCAGGCGTCGCTGCCCGACTAGAAGCTGCCCTGCAGCGCCAGCTCCCATCGCCCACCGGCGTTGCCGGGGAACAGGCGCTTGGCTGCGCTGTCCGTGTCATGCACGGTGGCGCGCAGTTCCCATGCGGGGGTCAGCGAGGCGATGGCACTGAGCTGCCCATGCAGGTAGTCCGGGCCCTGGGCGGTGGCCAGCCAGTACTGGCCCACCGCTGCTTCCAGGCGGAGGCGTTCGTGCAACGGCACACGCACACCCAGCTGGGCATAGGTACCGCGATGGCCACCGGCCAACGCATCGTTGGAATGGGCGACCTGCAGCCAGGCGCGCTGCTTCCAGGTCACCGTGGTGTTGAGCTCGGTCCAGTCCAGCGCGCGGCCGGTGCCCGGGTACACGTAACGGGTCAGGTTGGCATCCAGGCTCCAGTCCGGTGCCAGTGCGCCGGACCAGCCCGCCACCAGGTCGAACTCGCTGCGCGCGCCATTGTCCGGCTTGAACGAAACGTTGGACCCCCACACGCTGGCGTACCAGCCCGCTGGGATCGAGACCTTCGCGCCGGCCTGCACCGCCGGGTCGCCGTCGCTCTGCGAGCTGCCGCGCCATACGTAGTCACTGGTCAACGCCGCACTGCCACTGACCTGCACCTGTGCCTGCGCGCTGCCGATCCCGAGCAGCCCTGCCAGGGCGGCCACCAGCGCCGCCATCATCCCCTTGCTGTTCACTGCACTGTGTTCCTCGTCGAAGGCGGTCACGCCGCCGGGAACGCAGTGTCGAGGCGGGGGCCGTAACGAATCGAGGGTGCTGCCGGGCCCGTGGCGCAAATTCGGCGTAAATCCCGTGGACTGCGGCCAATGCCAGCAGCGCGGTATCATGGCGCCCTGTTTCCAGGAACCAACCGCGTGGACGCCATCCTGACTCCGGTATCGATCGGCGAGCTGATCGACAAGATCGCCATTCTCGAGATCAAGGCCGAGCGCATCGACGATGCCGCCAAGCTGGCCAACGTCCGCACCGAGCTGGACGGCCTGCTGCCGTTGCTGCAGCAGCTGCTGCACGCACAACCGGCACTGGCCGCGCTGAAGCAGCAGCTGAAGGTGATCAACGAGCGCATGTGGGACATCCAGGACCAGCTGCGCGACAAGGAAGCGGCCCAGGTGTTCGACGATGCCTTCATCCAGCTGGCACGCGGTGTCTATGGCACCAATGGCGAGCGCGTGCAGGTGAAGAACGAGATCAACCGCGTGGCCGGTTCGGCCCTGGTCGAAGAAAAGCAGTACCAGGGCGAGTAAGCCCGCTCATCCGCATTCGAGCAGGTGCCGGATGCGGAACAGCTCACCATCGCTGTGGATGCCCAGCTTCTCGTAGGCGGTCCGCTTCTGCGTGCTGACCGTACTGGCCGTGCGCCCGAAGCGCCGCGCCACCTCCCCGGTGGTGCAGCCCTGCAGGACCAGCCGCAGCACCTCGCGCTCGCGTCGGCTCAAGGGCGTGAGCACCGGCGCCGGTGTGCGCCGCATGCGCGATCGGCTCAACTGCGTGCGCAACTCCGGGGGCACGAAGCGACCGCCACGCGCCAGTACGTCAACTGCGCGCCGCAGCATCTCCGGCGTGGTCCCCTTGGACAGAAAGCCGCGCGCGCCGGCCTGCATCGCCATGGTCACCGTGCTGGCATTGCAGTGCGCAGACAGCACCAGCACCGGCAGCAGCGGCCAGCGCCGCGACAACAGCCGCAACAGGGCCAGGCCCTGTTCGGGTCCGCACGGCGCCAACAGGTCGATCAGCAACAGGTCGATGCCATCCGGCTGGCGCTGCAGCAGATCGAGCAGATCATCTTCGCGGGTGAAGCTGCCACAGACCTGCACGCCACCGTGCTGGCAAAGCACCACCTCCACCCCCAGGCGCAGCACGGGATGCGGCGCCAGCATTGCCAGGCGGCGGGGCCGATCGAGGGGCAGAGCGGGAACGGCAGGCGGCATCACATGGATCCGACGATACGAAGTGCCCACCGTAGGGCCGCCCCGGGAGCAGCGGAATCCAATTTATTGCAACGCAGCAGCGGCCCCGGAACATGCTCAGCTGCGGTTTCGGGTCGTCACAACGCAACAGGCCCGGCATGAGCCGGGCCTGTCGAGGCATCTTCAGCGCGCAGGCGCGCCGAGGAAGCTATTACCAGCTGAAACGCGGGCCGACGGTGTATTCCTTGTCGCCGTGGCGGTTCATCTTCAGCTCGCCATTCAGGCCCCAGTTCTGGTTCAGCTTGACCTGACCACCCAGGCGGCCGTACCACTGGCCGTCGATGTCGACGCCGTGCTTCTTGGCGTAGTCTTCGTAGCCGACCATGCCGTAGACCTCGGCGTGGGCACCGAAGGCGGTGCGGATACCGGCTTCAGCGCTGTAGCCGTTGAAGTCCAGGCCGTGCTTGCGATCGAACTTCTGGTAGGCAACGCGGGCAACGAAGTCGGTCGACGGAGCGATTTCGACGTTGTAGCCGGCACCGACCTTCCACTGGTCAACCTTGATGTTGGTGTGGTCGACTTCCTGACGGCTGTATTCACCGAACGCGTGGAAGTTCGGCAGGAAGCCGTAGGAACCCTTGACGCCCCAGCCGTCAGCCTTGATGCCATCGACGTCGGTCTTGGCGTAGTCGGCCTCAGCGTAGTTGTACGACAGGTTCTCAGCAGCCGAAGCGGTGAACGGCAGGGCAGCGGCCAGGGCAGCGGCCAGGGCCAGAGCAATCAGCGAATTCTTCATGGGGGTACACCTTTACTTTCTTATGGTGTGCAGCAGCGCCAGGGCGCCATCGCATCGGGAATGTAAATTCTCCGTTATTCGCCACAACGCTCCCTGAAAACAGTGGTCTTCGCATTGCTGAATTTTTGGGCTTGATTCAGGCTCCGTCTGGCATACGCGCGCGGCGCGCGTCCATCTGTAATCCTTCGACGATTGCAACAGGAGGTTGCCTTGCTCGTTTCCGATCCGCTGCGGACGTGTGTCCGCGCCGCTGTCTTTGCATGCGTTGCCCTCTTGTCGCCACACACCGCACATGCGCTGCAGGCGATCGAATACCAGCGCGCCGAACGCGTGCATGACAGTCATCTGCGCGGTGCGCTGCGCAATGCTTCGGTCCTGCCCCACTGGTTGGCCGATGGACGATTCTGGTATGAGCGCGAAGACACTCAGGGCCGGCGCCAGGCGGTACTGGTCGATCCGGTCCAGGCGACACGCCAGACCCTGTTCGAACCCACTGCGCTGGACGCTGCGGTTGCACCGCTCGGTGCCAGCGGGCCACGCCTGCGCCTGGCCAGCGTGCAGCAGGCGGACGATGGCCTGCGCCTGCGGTTCAGCGGAGAAGTGCCCGTCGATTGCCAATGGCCGCGCTGGCAATGCACACGTTCACCGGATGCGCGGCCGCCGGCCGATGCACTGCCTTCGCCCGTAGGCGATGCGTGGCTGCAGGTGCGCGACAACAACCTGTGGCTGCAGTCGCCTGGCACGGCGCCACGGGCACTGACCCACGGCGGAGAAGCCGGTAATGGCTATGGCGTGCTGCCGGACTTCGCCCTGCGCGGTATTCCACGCCGTCAGGGCCGGATGCCGGTGCGGCCGTTCGCGGTTGGCTGGTCTGCGGACGGGCGCTACGTGGCCGGCATCCGCTACGACGAACGCGCGCTGCAGGACTACCCCTATCTGGAAAGCAGCCCGACCCACAGCGCGCGGCCGCGCGTGCATACCGTGAAGCTGGGGGTGCTGGGCGATGCACAGCAGGTGCGCGACACCCTGTTTGTGGTGGATACCCGCAGCGGCAGGCAGCATGACATCGCGCTGCCCGAGGGCTGGAACACGCTCAGTGAGGCCGGCATCCTGGCTTGGGACGGCGATCGGTTGTATGCCGTGATCGCGCACTTCGGCACACCGCGCAGGCTGCGCCTGGTGGAGATCGATGCCAACAGCGGTGCACTGCGCACGGTTCTGGAAGAAGCCAGCGACACTCGCCTGCAGCTCAACGTGTATTCCTACAACCGGCCAGCGGTGGCCATCCTGCCCGGGCAGGACACCGCCGTGTGGTTCTCGCAGCGCGATGGTTGGGGCCATCTGTACCGGGTGCGCCTGTCCGATGGCAAAGTGGTGCGCCAGCTCACCCGCGGCCACTGGGCGGTGCGCGACCTGCTGGGTGTGGACGCTGTCGGTGGCTGGGCGTACTTCAGCGCCGGTGGCGTCGACGATGGCGACCCCTACGTGCGCGGCCTGTACCGGGTATCGCTGCAGGGAGGGCCGATCCAACGCTTGGCCGCCGATGGCTACGACCACATGGCCGATGCCGGTACCGGCGCGCTGTTCGGCGGGCGCGCACCCCAGGCGCTGTCGCCCAGCGGTGGCTATCTGGTGGACACCATTTCCCGTCTCGACCAGCCACCACGCACCGTGCTGCGGGCCAGCGATGACGGTCGCGAGCTGCTGGTGCTGGAAGCGGCGGACAACCGGGCAGTGCTTGCTGCGGGGTGGCGCCCACCGCGGCGCGAACGTCTGCTGGCCGCCGACGGGCGCACGCCGATCTTCGCCACCGTCTACCTGCCCCGCGACTATCGCGATGACGGCAGCTTCCCGGTGATCGATGCGATGTACGGCGGCGCCTTCATCAGCAATGCCCCGGTGACCTACGCCGAGGCGGTGTCCGCGCTGAATCCGGTGTCACGCGCCAGCCTGGCCGAGCTTGGCTTCGTGGTGGTCAGCATCGATGCGCGCGGCACCGGCGGCCGCGACAAGGCCTTCCATGACAGCAGCTTCCTGCACGGCGCCGATGTGCAGCTGGATGACCATGTGGCCGCGCTGCGCCAGCTGGGCGAACGCTACCCGGGCATCGACCTGCAGCGGGTCGGCATCTACGGGCATTCGTTCGGCGGTTACAGCGCGGCGCGGGCATTGCTGCGCTACCCGGCGTTCTACAAGGTTGGCGTGGCCTCGGCCGGCAGTCACAATTTCCAGGGCATGTACGGCGGCGCCCTGCACGGCATGGACCGGCTGTTCGGTGGCGTGCTGCCAGCCACGGCCATGACCGATGGCGTGCCGGCGCCCTTTGCCGGGCTCGACAACGCAGCGCTGGCCGACAACCTGCGCGGGCATCTGATGCTGGTCTATGGCGAGCTGGACGAAAACGCACCGCCGGCGCTGACCCTGCAGCTGGCCGCCGCCCTGAACAAGGCCCAGCGCAGCTACGACCTGCTGTACCTGGCCCGGCAGGACCACGAGCTGTTCCGCAACGACGCCACCTACACGCACCGCATGTGGGACTACTTCGTACGCCACCTGGCCGGCCAGCAGCCACCGGATACGGTGCTGGCACCGCTGCCCGGTGGCCCGGGCTGAACGGGCGCCCAGAGGATGTCGATCCCCGACGCTCTGGTTCGTCGTGTACTTGAAGGCCGTGCATGCGGCACGGTCCATCCGGAGGCAGGCAATGAGCTACATCGATGGTTTCGTCCTGGCGGTGCCCACCGCCAACAAAGAGAAGTTCCTCGCCCATGCACGCACAGGGGATCCCGTTTTCATCGAGTACGGCGCGCTGCGCGTGGTCGAGTGCTGGGGTGACGACGTACCGCACGGCAAGACCACCGACTTTTTCGGCGCGGTGAAAGCCACGCCGGACGAGACGGTGGTGTTTTCCTGGATCGAATGGCCGGACAAGCCGACCCGCGACGCGGGCATGAAGAAGATGATGGAAGACCCAAGGTTTGATCCGGCGACGAATCCGATGCCGTTCGACGGCGCGCGGATGATCTACGGTGGCTTCGTGCCGATCTACGAACTGACCCGCTGAACCGGGCGGACGTGCTCAGCGCGCGTCCGTTTCATCGCTGGCGGAGGCATGGCCGGCGCCCAGTGCGGCGCCGGCGCCGAGGCCCACACCGCCCATGCCGGCCCCCATTCCGCCACCGCCGCCTCCGCCCGCACGACCGCCCTTGGCATCGCCGTCGTTGCGGCCCTTGCCACTGGCACTGCCCGGCCGGGTCGGCCCCTGCGGCGGTATCTGCAGGTCGGCCGGAATCGGCGCCAGGTCCAGCGCTTCGCGCACGAAGTCGCGCAGCGAGACCACCAGTTCGTGGGTATGCACCGGTCGCCCCTGTGCAAGATCGTTGGCAGCGCGCGCAGCCAACCGCACCTGTTCGTCGGTGCCCAGCAGCAGGATGTCCGACAGCGCCGCTTCAACGGCATCGCGGATGCGGCGCGCGCGATCCGAGCGGGGTTCGGCGATGCCTTCGGCATCTTCGCGCTGGCGCAGGTCGCGGCGATGGCTGGGATCCACGCCCAGTTCGCCGGTGAACGAACCGCCCAGGGTCTTGTAGGCCGCCATCAGCGTGCGCAGCCGTTCGTTGATCTGCCGGTTCTCGCGCTCGCGGCGCTGTTGCAGGGTCTGCATCACCAGCAGGCGGATGCCCACGCCCAGCAGGGTGATCAGGACCAGGCCGGCCAAGGTGGACAGCACGCCCTGCCAGGAACTGAAGTCGATACCGCGCATGCCCGGGGCTCCAGCGGAAAGAACCTGCATCTTGCCCCGGACAGTGTCCCGGAAACGCGAAAGGCCCCACCACCCGGTGGGTGGCAGGGCCTTTGGTCACGGCGCGATTACTTGCGCTTGGCGGCCTTGCGCACGGCCTTCTTGGCCGGAGCCTTCTTGGCGGCGACCTTCTTCAGCGGGGCAGCCTTCTTGGCAACCGTCTTGCGGGTAGCGGCAACCTTCTTGCCAACTGCCTTCTTGGCAACGGCGGTCTTCTTGCCGACAACCTTCCTGGCAGCAGCGGTCTTCTTGCCGACGGCCTTCTTGGCGACGGCAGCCTTCTTGCCGACAACCTTCTTGGCGGCGGCGGTCTTCTTGGTGGCGACCTTCCTGGTGGCGGCAACCTTCTTGCCGACAACCTTCTTCGCAGCCACGGCCTTCTTGCCAGCGACCTTCTTGGCGGCGACGGTCTTCTTGGCCACAGCCTTCTTGGCCGTGGCGACCTTCTTGCCGACCACCTTCTTGGTGGCTGCGGTCTTCTTGGCAACGGTCTTCTTGGCGACGGCGGCCTTCTTGGTGGCAGCCTTCTTCACGGTGGCGACCTTCTTGCCGGCAGCCTTGGTGGCGGCCTTGGTGGTCTTCTTGGCAGCGGCGGCCTTCTTGGTCACAGCCTTGCCTGCAGCGGCCTTCTTCTTGGCCACTTCCTTCTTCAGGGCAGCGGCTTCGGCCTTGGCGTTCTTCCTGGCCGCTTCCAGCTTCTTCTTGGCGTTGGCAACAGTCTTGCCGACCGACTTGGCAGCCTTTTCGGCCTTCTTGGCAACGGTCTTCTCGACCTTGGCCACGGCCTTCTTGGCCTTGGCAACGCGGGTACCGGCAGCCTTGGTGGCGCGCTTGACGGTCTTCTTGACCGACTTCACTGCGTCTTCGGCAGCGTGGGCGATGGTCTCGCCAACGTTGGTGGCGGTTTCTTTGACGTTCTCGACAGCGTCGGTCACGACCGACACACCATTACCGTTGCTCATGTTGCCCTCCTGGGGGCCTTAAGTATCAAAACGGGGCGATGCTATACCGACATTGACGATCGTGGAACGGGGCATGCGCCACCAATCGCATCTGCTGCGACGGCGATGGTGTAGTCGACCATCCCTGCAGGCACACCGTGTTTACAGGAAACCCCTTTTTTTCAGTGCTGCGCCGCATGATCCGCGTCGTGACAGGCATTGGTTGTGTGCACCCGCCCGGATGCCGCGGAAGGCATGCAATATGGCGCGTCGCGGCACCGGGATGCGCAGAACTGCGCAAGTATCGTCCTGTATCCGCACGACCTGCGGCTGACGTCCGTACACTGCCGCGCGCCGCCGCCGCTGTCGTCACCGGCCCAGCGCCGGTCGTCGCGATCCGCGTTCCCGGCGCGCGGTTTTCATGGCGCATTTATCCAGATCGCGACACACTCATTCAGCTTGTTTTACCGTAGAGCCGAACCGCCCCCATTCCCGCCAGCGAACCGACTCCCATGCGACCGCTACCTACCCTGCTCACGCTCGCAATCGCCGCCGCCTTCGGTGGCTTCGTTGCCACCGGCATCAACGCCCACCTGGACAACCGTGCCGATGCCGCTCCGCTTCCAGCGGTGGTGCCGACCATGGCGGCACTGCCAGCCGCAGTGGCCGGGCAGCAGGTTCCGTCACTGGCACCGATGCTGGAGAAGGCGATGCCGGCCGTGGTCAGCGTCAACACCAAGCAGGTGGTGCGCGTACGCAATCCCTTCTTCAACGACCCGTTCTTCCGCCGCCTGTTCCCGGACATCCCGCAGGAACGCATCAACGAATCGCTGGGCTCGGGCGTGATCATCGACGCCAGGGAGGGCCTGGTGCTGACCAACCACCATGTCATCGACAACGCCGATGACGTACAGGTGACACTGGCCGACGGGCGCACGGTCAAGGCCGAATTCCTCGGCTCGGACCGCGATACCGACATCGCGCTGATCCGCATTCCGGCGCAGAACCTGACCGACATCAAGCTCGGCAACAGCGACCAGCTGCGGGTGGGCGACTTCGTGGTAGCCATCGGCAATCCGTTCGGCTTCAGCCAGACGGTCACTTCGGGCATCGTCTCGGCGGTGGGCCGCAGCGGCATCCGCGGGCTGGGCTACCAGAACTTCATCCAGACCGACGCGTCGATCAACCCGGGCAACTCGGGTGGCGCGCTGGTCGACCTGCAGGGCCAGCTGGTCGGCATCAACACTGCCAGCTTCAACCCGCAGGGCAGCATGGCCGGCAACATCGGCCTGGGCCTGGCGATTCCCTCGAACCTGGCGCGCAGCGTGGTCGACCAGCTGGTCAAGCACGGCGTGGTGGTGCGCGGCACGCTGGGCGTGGAAAGCCAGAACCTGACCGCGCAGATCGCGCAGGGCCTGGGCCTGGGCGAAACCCGCGGTGCGCTGATCACCCGCGTGCTGGCCGGTTCGGCGGCCGCCGCCGCCGGCCTGAAGCCGGGCGACGTGGTGGTGTCGGCCAATGGCCAGCGCGTGGACAGCGCCGAAGCCCTGCACAACGTGGAAGGCCTGGCGGCGGTCGGCAGCCCGATGACGCTGGACGTACGCCGCGAAGGCAAGCCGCTGCAGATCAAGGCGACGCTGAAGGAACAGGCACGCGCGGTCACCGGCGACAGCCTGGACCCGCGCCTGGGCGGGGCCACCTTCGTTGACCTGCCCGAGTCGCTGCGCCAGTCTGGCGCCAGCGGCGTGCTGGTCAGCGAGGTCAAGCGCGGCAGCCGCGCCGCCAGCAACGGCCTGCAGCAGGGCGACATCATCACCGATGCCACCGTCGGTGAATTCGCCGACCTGGCCAGCTGGCGCGCCAACTTCCAGCAGCGCCCGCCGACGCTGGTGCTGCGCGTGCTGCGCAACAATGGCCAGCAGCAGGGCCAGCTCGTGATGCGCTGATCGCCCTGCCGTAACACCCCCTATACCCCGGCAATGCTATTGCTGTCAGTCCAGGTCGGCACCGCCGACTCCCGTTCCCCCATCGCAACAGGAGTGATTCGATGAGCCCCACCAATACCGAGAACCTGAAGGAACACCTGGGTGAAGCCGGTTCCCACCTGAAGCAGGCCGCTACGGCCGCCGGCGGTGCGATCAAGGGTGCAACCGGTGCAGCGACCGACGAGCTTCGCATCGGCAAGGCCAACGTCAAGGCTGAATTGTCCGACAGTGCGCTGTCCGGCCTGGCCGCCGCCGAGTTCGGCGGTGCCGCCGCCAAGGAACAGGTCGATGCGCTGATGGACAAGGGCAAGGACCTGATCGACAGCGCCGCCGAACTGATCCGCGAACGTCCGCTGGCCTCGTTCGGCGTCGCCTTCGCAGCCGGCTGGATCATCGCCAAGCTGGCCCGCGGCAGCAGCGACAAGTAAGCCGCAGCGTGAGCGAAGACAACACGCAAGCGCCTGATCCGGCGGCCACCCCGCCGCTGGATGAGAGCATCCGCCAGGTCGGCGCGGCCGGTCGTGCCGCTGCCGATTCGGCCAAGCACACGCTGCGTTCACTGCGCCGGCTGGCCTCGGCCGACTTCGCGCTGGCGCGCAGCGCATTCGGTCGCGCGCTGGCCTGGGCCGGCGTGGCGATCGTGTTTGGTGCATCGGCGTGGCTGCTGATGGCCGCCACCCTCATCGCGCTGCTGCAGAGCTGGGGCCTGAGTTGGCTGCAGGCCCTGCTGATCACCTCGCTGCTGAGCCTGGCCGTCACCGGCTATGCGATCTGGCGGGTGTCCTACTTCTTCCACCACACCGGCATGCACGCCACCCGGCGTCAGCTGTCACGCCTGGGCCTGTTTGACGAACCCAGCGAAGACGACCCTGATGCCGGCGTGCAGCTGCCGGAGGGCAAGCCATGAAGTTCGGCGCGCTGCAGCGGCGGGTAAAACGCTGCGAACAGGTGGTGACCGTGCGCCTGGGCGAGACACAGGACCACTGGTCCACCCTCGGCCAGGTATGGCGACAGGGCTGGTCGCCGTTGCGCATCGTGGTGGTCGGCCTGGCCGGTGGCTTCATCGCCGGCAAGCTGGAGGTGCCGGGCAAGGTCAACGGTGCCCGCTGGCTGCAGATGGTCGGTTCGGTCTCGAACCTGTTCGCCAGTGCGCAGGCGGCGTTCGCCACGGCGATGGCGGCGCAGGCTGCGGCCACCGCCGACGATGCGGCCGAAGAAGCCGACGATGCCAGCGAGCAGGCACAGGCAGCGGCCTCCGCTGCCGGAGCACGGCCGGCACCGGCACCACGCTCCGTGCCGGAGCCAGAACCGGACCTGCGCGGACCGCGTCCGGCCGAAGCGGCCACCGAGCTGTCCGAACGTTGATCCATGGAATCCGCCGCGCCGATCGCGGCCGGCGGATAATGCGCTCCCCTTTCCGGTTGATGCGTCGATGAGCGAGTCCCTCCTGTCCCCGCCACCGGCCGGCCCCGACGAGCCAGAGGCAGCGCTGCCACCACCGTCGCGCCCGCGCGGGCCGATGTCGCTGGTGGTGCTGGCGACCCTGGCGGTGGGCTACACGCTGTGGGCCGCGCAGGACATCATCCTGCCGGTGCTGCTGGCGATGTTCTTCGCCCTGGTCGGCAACCCGATCCTGCGCCTGCTGCAGAAGCTGTGGATTCCGCGCGCGCTGGGCGCACTGTTGATCCTCGGCGCCGGCCTGGGCGTGACCGGTTCGCTCGCCGTGCAGCTGATCGGCCCGGCGATGGAATGGGCGCAGGAAGCCCCACAGCAGCTGCGCAAGGTCGCCCGCCAGGTGCAGGACCTGACCAAGCCGGTGCAGCAGGCCAACCAGGCGGCGGAGAACTTCGCCCGTGTGGCCGGCGGTGACAGCAACCACAAGGTGCAGGTGATCCGCACCCAGCTGGACGACCCGTACCGCATGCTGACCCGTGCACCGCGGCTGGCTGCCTCGGTGTTGGCCGTGGTGCTGCTGACGCTGTTCTTCATGATCTACGGGCAGAGCCTGCAGCGCGCGGCGATCGCCCTGTTCCCCAACCGCCAGCAGCAGCGCTTCACCACGGACATCCTGCGTTCGATCGAACGCGAGGTCTCGCGTTACGTGCTGACCATCAGCGTCATCAACACTCTGGTCGGGCTGGTGTTCGCCGGCGTGCTGATGCTGCTCGGTATCGGCCTGCAGGAAGCGCTGCTGTGGGGCACGGTGGCCGCGCTGCTGAATTTTGCGCCGTATGTGGGTCCGTTGATCGGCGTGGCGCTGATGCTGTTGATGGGCTTCGTCGAGTTCCGCGACCCGCTGCAGGCCCTGCTGCCAGCGGCCGCCTACCTGGGCCTGCACACACTGGAAGGGCAGATGGTGACCCCGATCGTGCTGGGCCGTCGGATGAAGCTGTCGCCGCTGGTGCTGATCCTGGCGCTGATGGTGTTCGGCTGGGCCTGGGGCATGATCGGGCTGCTGCTGGCGGTGCCGCTGCTGGTGTGCATCAAGCTGGTGCTGGCACGCCTGGACGGCATGCAGGGCTGGGCACGCCTGCTGGAGTGACGGCATCAACAACGGATGGACGCAGGTGGCGGAACCAGAAACAGGGACGAAGTGGCAGACTATGGCGCCCTACCCGGATGGATCCGCTCGGATGAACTCTCTCGCCACGCGTTGCCTTGCCTTGGCCTGCATTGCCGCTCCCGCGTTCGCCGCGACACCGCCGACTGCCGATCAGGCGCGCACCCAGCTTGCTGAGGCGGTTACCTGCAAGCGGCACCTCACGCCCATACAGTTCGACGCCATGGCCCGGATGCTGACACCGGCCCCGGCAAGGGTGCAGGACGGCGAATCCAGCGGCGAGTTCCGGCTGACCACGCCCTTGATGGTGCTGGGCCAGCCCGTGAACCGGCTGCAGTCCTATGACGGCGACAGCGGCGAGGATGGCATCGACAGTTTCACCGCGTACTTCAGCTCGGCCAGTGTGGAACAGGTCGCGGCACTGGCGAAGATGTCCGACCCGGTAGCAGGCACCTACACGAAGGAAGTTGGGCGGCACAACCTGGACGTGCAGCAGTTCGACGGCCAGACCACCATCGCCTGCTCGTACAACCTGCGCTGACCCGGCCCAGCCACAGTGCCCACCCGCCCGCCGCGTCGCATGAAAGCCCGCGCGGGCAGGGGTAGAATGGCGGGGTGAATTTCCCCGTCCAAGCCATCACCCTCGACCTTGACGACACGCTGTGGCCGTTCGCTCCGATCGGCGCCCGCATCGAACAGGTTCTGCACGCCTGGATGTGCGAACACAGCCCCGCTACCGCCGCGATGTATCCGGTGGAGGCGATGCGCGAACTGCGCGAGCGGCTGTACCACGCCCATCCGCACCTCCACCACGACCTGAGTGCGCTGCGCCGGCTGACCCTGCACGAAGCACTGCACACCAGCGGTGCCAGCCTCGATCTGCTGGAGCCTGCGTATGAAGTGTTCTACGCCGCGCGCAACCAGGTGGAGTGCTATCCCGATGCGATCGACGCGCTGGCGCGCATTGCCGCACGGGTACCGGTGGCGGCGCTGAGCAACGGCAACGCCGACCTGGAGCGGATCGGCCTGGCCCATCATTTCGCCTTCCAGCTGGGTTCGCGCGAACACGGCGCGGCCAAGCCCGAAGCCAGCATTTTCCATGCCGCGTGCACCCGCCTGGGTGCGGCACCGGCACAGGTGCTACACGTCGGCGATCATGTCGACATGGACGTGGCCGGGGCGATTGCCGCCGGCCTGCGCGGCTGCTGGATCAACCGCGACGCAGCCACCTGGACCCATCCGCAGCTGCAGCCGGACCTGCAGTTCGACACCCTTACCGGCCTGGCCGACTGGTTGGATGCCAACCTCGACGCCGCCGCACCCCGGAGTACCTGACGCATGAGCGAGATCACTGGTTTCACCGCCGACACCGCTGCGGCGCTGCCGTTGTACGTGCTGGACCGCGAGCAGTTCGCCGCCTGGAAGGACAGCCAGCCGGCTGCCACGCAGGCGTGGCTGGCATCGCAGGGCTTCAACGCCGGCGCCCACAGCGTGGCACTGCTGCCGGGCGCCGACGGCCTGGCCGGTGCCGTGATGGGCGTGGGTGATCGTGCCGATGCCTACAGCTATGCGCATGCGCCGCACGCGCTGCCGGAAGGCAGCGTCTGGCAGCTGGCCAATGAACTGCCGGCCGCCGAACTGGCGCTGCTGCAGCTGGGCTGGGGCCTGGGCAGCTACCGCTTTGACCGCTATCGCAGGCGCAACCGCGCACCGGCGCAGCTGGTGGCCTCGCCGACCGGTGAAGTGGCCGACCTGATCGCCGCCAGCCTGCGCGTGCGCGACTGGGTCAACACCCCGACCGAAGACATGGGCCCGCAGCAGCTGGAAGACGCCGCGCGCGCGCTGGCCGATGCACATGGTGCGCAGGTCGAGGCGATTACCGGCGACGAACTGCTGAAGCAGAATTTCCCGGCCATCCACGCCGTGGGCCGCGCTTCGCATCGTGCGCCGCGCCTGGTCGTGCTGCGCTGGGGCAGGGAGACCGACCCGGCACTGGTGCTGGTGGGCAAGGGCGTGTGCTTCGATACCGGCGGGCTGGACATCAAGCCGGCCGACGGCATGCGCAACATGAAGAAGGACATGGGCGGCGCCGCGCACGCACTGGCCCTGGCCGGCCTGGTGATGGCGCGCGGGCTGCCGGTGCGCCTGACCCTGCTGGTGCCCGCTGTGGAAAACGCGATCGGCCCCGATGCGTTCCGTCCGGGCGAGGTCATCGCCACCCGCAAGGGCCTGAGCGTGGAGATCGACAACACCGACGCCGAGGGCCGCGTGATCCTGTGCGACGCATTGACCTTCGCCGGTGAGCAGAAACCGGACCTGGTGCTGGACTTCGCCACCCTCACCGGTGCCGCGCGCATCGCCCTGGGCCCGGACCTGCCGGCACTGTTCAGCAACGACGACACGGTGGCCCAGCAGTGGCTGCAGGCCGGTGACGCGACCCGCGACCCGGTCTGGCGCATGCCGCTGTGGCGCCCCTACCTGCGCTACCTGAGCAGCGGCATCGCCGACCTGGCCAACGCCGGTTCGCGCATGGCCGGCTCGGTTACCGCCGCGCTGTACCTGGAACGCTTCCTGGAAGACGGCCAGCGCTGGGCGCATCTGGACGTGTATGCCTGGAACGACGGCGAGCGCCCGGGCCGTCCGGCCGGTGGCGAAGCGCTGGCGCTGCGCTCGGCGTGGGCGATGCTGAAGCAGCGCTACAGCTGATCGGGTGGGTGCCGACCGTTGGTCGGCACGCCGTCCCCGGAAATTCTGACGAAAAATTGAATTTCGGCCCCGGCCGGGTTCTGCGAGGATGTGTGGGTCGACCACCCACACGCTCCGTGAAGGCAGGACTCCGACCATGTCGCTCTTCCGCTACACCCGCGCTGGCCAGACGCCGGGCGCGCCACGCAAGCATTCCCCCCTGCTCTGGATCGCACTGATCGCACTCATTCTGGGTGCCGTCGCGCTGGCCTTCGCCTGGCTGGCCGGCTGGATTGGCGACCGCCTGACCGCGCAGCGCTTCACCGACACCATCGAAGCCACCGGCCCGGCACATCCCGGGTTCCGCCGGGCGCACAGCAAGGGCATCTGCGTGAGCGGCTGGTTCGAACCCAGTGCACAGGCCCCTACCCTGTCCAGTGCACGGGTGTTCTCGCAGCGCCGCGTGCCGGTGATGGGCCGCCTGTCGATCGGCGGCGGTGATCCCTACGGCGCCGACAACACCGCGCGCGTACGCAGCCTGGCGGTGCAGATGGTCGGCGATGACGGCCAGGAATGGCGGATGGCAATGAACAGCTTCCCGTTCTTCGCGGTGCCCGATGCCGAGGCGTTCTACGAGCAGACGCGCGCCTCCATTCCCGACCCGGCCACCGGCAAGCCCGACCCGCAGAAGATGGCCGCGGTGCTGGCGAAATACCCCAGTGCACAGGCGTTCCAGCAGTGGGCCAGGACGGCACCGTGGACCAGCAGCTGGGCCGACACCACCTTCAACAGCGTCAACAGCTTCTGGTTCACCAACGCGCAGGGCCAGAAGCGCGCGGTGCGCTGGCGCTGGCAGCCGCAGGCGCCGGTGGTGGAGATGGATGCGGAAACGCGCAAGCAGGCCAGCGTCGATTTCCTCAGCCAGGAACTGCAACAACGCCTGGCCAGCGGCCCGGTGCGCTGGAACCTGGTCGTGACCACCGCCGAGCCTCGCGATGCCATCGATGATCCGTCGGTACCGTGGCCCGAATCGCGTGATCAGGTGGTGGCCGGCGTACTCAGCCTGGACCGCATGCAGTCGCAGGAGGAAGGCGCCTGCGGCCAGATCAACTTCGATCCGCTGATCCTGCCCAGTGGCGTGCGCGGCAGTGATGATCCGATCCTGGCCGCACGCTCTGCGGTGTACTCGCAATCCTTCAACCGCCGCGAGCGCGAGCGCGCCAGCGGCAACGTCGAGCAACCGAAGGAGGCCGCACGATGAGCACCGGCAACGGCCACTTCAACCTGCTGGCGCGGGTGCTGCACTGGACCATGGCGCTGATGATCATCGCCATGCTGTTCATCGGCGTGACCATGGTCGCCTCGCTGCACCTGCGGCCGATGCTGATCGACCTGCACCGACCACTGGGCATCGCGATCCTGCTGCTGGTGCTGCTGCGCCTGTACAACCGCCTGCGCCACCGCCCGCCGCCGCTGCCGGCCGACCTGCCGGTGTGGCAGGTGATGGCGGCCAAGGCCTCGCACTGGATGCTGTATGCGCTGATGCTGGCGATGCCGTTGATCGGCTGGGCGATGCTGTCGGCCGGCGGTTACCCGATCGTGCTGTGGGGCGGCCTGCACCTGCCGCCGATCGTGCCGCACACCCCGGCGTTGTATGCCGCGCTGCGTAATGCGCACAGCTTGTTGGCGTATGTGTTGTTCGCCACGGTGCTGATGCATGTGGGGGCGGCGCTGTTCCATTTGTGGGTGCGGCGGGATGGCGTGTTCCAGGCGATGGCGCGCGGGAAGGATTGATGGGGTTCGCCGGGTGTTCCCGGCGGATTGTTTTCCGCGACTGCGGGGGGGTGTCACTTTTCTTTTCGCGCGAAAAGAAAAGTAACCAAAAGAAACGCGCCGCCAGAGCGCGAGCCGGTGCTGCGCACCGGTGCCCTGTGCTTCTCGGTGAATCAGGGGACGGCGCCGAACTCGCTACGCTCAAACACCGGCGCCTCTTCGCCCCTGATTCCCCTGCGATGCTCGGCTCGCTCAAGGCGGACCCAACATCAAGAGCGACAGCTGCGCCCAGTAGATCCACGCCATGCGTGGATGCTGTTGATCTTGACCTTCCAGTCCGCCTTGAGCGAGCCGAGCACCGCAGGTCCGGCGAGGGCGAAGAGGTGCGGGTGTCTGAGCGCAGCGAGTTCCCGCGCCGTCCCTCGACGGACCGAGGAGCGCAGGGCACCGGCGTGCAAAGCACGCCGGCTCGCGGCCGGCGGAGCGTTTCTTTGGTTACTTTCTTGATGGCGCACATCCATGTGCGCCACCCTACGGGCCGGCTACGCCGTTCCACGCTGCTCCTGCAGCGTGGTGCACGCGCAAAGAAAGTGACACCCCCTCCGCGGTCGCGGAAATGATCCGCCGGGCAGCGCCCGGCGCTACCAGTGCGTCGGCGCACGCCCCTACAACCATCCCTTCTGCCGCGCCAGCCGGTACGCCTCGATCCGGTTGGCCACCCCCAGCTTGCCGATGCACTCGGACAGGTAATTGCGCACCGTGCCATGCGACAACCCCAGCTGCTCGGCAATCTCGCTGGCGGTACGGCCCTCGCCCGCCAGCCGCAGCACGCGGCGCTCGCGATCGGTCAGCGGGTCGGCCTGCGACCACGCATCCAGTGCCAGCTGCGGGTCGATCGCGCGGATGCCCTGCTTCACCTTGCGCAGGGCATCGGCCAGGTTCTCGGCCGGTGCGTCCTTCAGCAGGTAGCCCAGCACGCCCGCTTCCAGCGCGCGGCGCAGGAAACCGGCACGGGCGAAGGTGGTCACGATCACGACCTTGATCGGCAACTCGTGGCGGGCGATGCGCTGGGCCAGTTCCAGCCCGGACAGGCCAGGCATTTCGATGTCAGTGACCAGAATGTCCGGCTGCAGCTGCTGCAGCATGCGCCACGCCGCCTCGCCGTCAGCAGCGCTGCCCAGCACCTCGATGTCCGGCTCCAGGCCCAGCAGCGCCGACAATGCACCGCGCACCATCGCCTGGTCTTCGGCAAGCAGGATGCGGATCATGCGGCACCATCCCGTGCCAATGATGCTGACGACAGCGGCGTGGTCGCGGCCACCAGTGGCACGCGCACGGTCACTAGGGTGCCTTCGCCGCGCGGCGACTGCAGTGACAACTGGCCGCCCAGCGCCATCGCCCGTTCGCGCATGCCACACAATCCGTTGCCCTCGGCCTGTACGCCACCGCGGCCGTCATCGCGTATCTGCATCACCAACTGTCGTTCCTCAAGCATGAAATCCACCTGCACCCGGGTCGCCTGTGCGTGGCGCACGATGTTGGTCGCAGCCTCGCGCAGCACCAGCGCCAGCCCACGTTCCACGTCGACCGGCATCGGCGGCGGCGGTGTGTACTGCAGGTGTACCTGCTGGCATTCCAGCAGCAGGCGCGCCGAGGCCAGCTCGCCAGCCAGGTCGCTGGCGCGGATGCCGGTCACCGCACTGCGCACCTGGGCCAGCGCCTCGCGGGCGATCGCCTCGGCTTCGCCGATCTCCTGCCGCGCGCGCGCGTCATCACGGTCGTACAGCTTGCGCGCCAGTTCCAGCTTCAGCGTGATCAGCGACAGCGTGTGGCCCAGCAGGTCATGCAGATCGCGGCCGATACGCTCGCGCTCGGCGGTGGTGGCCAGCCGCCGCACCTCGTCCTGGGACAGCTGCAGCGCAACGTCCCGTTGATGGCTCAAGGCCTCCACGTTCACCACCAGGCCGACGATGAACGACACGGCCGGCATCCACACCATGGCTTGCCACGGATAACCGACGTAGAGTGCAGCGCCGCAGAACAACAGGTTCAGGCCGGTGAGCTGCAACAGGTACACCCACCAGCCGCCACGGCTGCTCATGCGGATCATCACGCAACCGAACACGAAGTAGCTCAGTCCCGACGGATACCACGGCAGCAGCACCAGGGCCATCAGGATCATGCCCAGCGCATAGCGCCATGCGTGGTGCCGTGGCGCCAGCATCACCTTCGCATAGAGCAGCAGGAACAGCGGATAGCTGGCCACGGTCAGCAGCAGCCAGCGCACCGTGAAGCCATTGCCGAGCACCGGGGTGAGGAAGATCCAGACCGACCACAGCAGGTGGATCGCACCGCTCCAGGGCGACTTGCCACGCCGCAGCAGGTCGGCCACCGCCGAGTCCGGCGCGGGGCGCAGCAGGGACGCAAGCCAGCTCGACGACACGGAAGAATCCAGGCGGGAATGATCGCTGCCGATCATGCCAGTTCAGCCGATCCGGCGCAGGCGGCGGCGCGCCAGCAGCAGCGCCACCACCGTGACCGCCAGCAGCACCAGCAGGTGGCCAGCCATGCTGCCCACCGACGGCAGCCCGACCACCGGCAGCGCCAGCTGCGCCAGATGCCAGGTTGGCCACAGCGGTGCCATCATCGAGAACACCTTGGGCAGCGCCGACAACGGCAGCCACAGGCCCGACAGCAGGGCCAGCGGCAGGTAGACCAGGTTGACCATCGCCGGCGCCGCGCTGGCACTGACATGACTGCCGATCAGCAGGCCGATCGCCCCCAGCGGCAGCGCTGCCAGGCCCGCCACCGCCAGCAGCTGCAGCATCTGCACTGCCTGCAGCTGCACGCCACCCAGCGCGCGCGCCACCCCGATCAACAGGGCGGCTACCAGCAACGCGAACATCACGGCCATCGCCAGTCGCGCCAGCAACGGTGCCGCCGCCGGCATCGGCAGCGCTCGCTTGAGGGTCAGCAGGCCGCTTTCTCGGTCCAGCGCCAGCTGCACGCCGAAGCCGAACAGGGCCGGGGCCATCGCACCGAACACGCAGTAGGTGGCCAGCAGGTAGAGCGGTGCATGGCCGCGGCCCAACAGCACGCCGAACAACAGGTAGAACAGCACCGGGAACAGCAGCGAAGGCACCGCGAAGGCGGGTGTACGCCAGGCGCGGCGCAGCTCGGCCACCAGTTCAGCGCCGTACGGGCGCAAGGCCTGGCGCCACGCCGATACCGGCGCGGGTGTGGTGCCGGTACGGGTCATCGTGTTCATGCGGCCTCCCGGGTCATGTCGAGGAAAGCGTCGGCCAGTGCCGCGCCCTGTACTTCCAGCTCACGCAGCTGTGCATCGGCGGCCAGCAGGCGCGCCACCACCGGCTCGGCCGGGCTCGCCAGCAACTGCAGGTGCTCGCCATCACGCTGCACCTGCTGCACGCCCGGCCACTGCTGTACCTCTTCAACAGTCAACACGCTGCGGCAGCGGATGCGGCGCGGCCGATCGGCCAGGCGCAGCTCGCTCAACGGTGCATCGGCCAGCACCCTGCCCTGCTCCAGCACCAGCACCTGCTGCGCCAGCGCTTCGGCCTCTTCCAGATAGTGGGTGGTCAGCAGCACGCCGCAGCCTTCGGCCACCAGCTGCCGGATCGCCTGCCACATCGCCTGCCGCGCCTGGATGTCCAGACCGGTGGTGGGCTCGTCCAGGAACAGCACGCGCGGGCGGCCACACAGCGCGATGGCGAACTGCACCGCGCGCTGCTGGCCACCGGACAGCTGACCGTAGCGACGGCCTGCCAGTGCCTGCAGGCCTGCGCGCTGCAGCACCTCCTGCAGCGGCATCGGGTCCGGATAGCAGGCGCTGGCCTGCGCCACCAGTTCGTCCACCTGCAGCATCGGCGGCAGGCTGGTGCTCTGCAGCATCACGCCCAGACCGAGGCGGCTGCTGCGCTGCTGCGGGTCGCCACCGAGCAGCTCGACCTGGCCGGCATCGGCGCGGCGCAGGCCCAACAGCACGCTGATCGCGGTACTCTTGCCGGCACCGTTGCGGCCCAGCAATGCCAGCACCTGGCCAGCGCGGACCTGCAGGTCGATGCCCTGCAGGGCGGTATGGTCGCGGTAGCGCACCTGCACCTGCTGCAGGCGGGCCAGCGACGGGGCGATCGGATCCATGGGCGGTACCGGTAGCGGGGACGTTGCCATCCTGTGCCGCCGTGGTCACATTTCGCAGTTGCCGCCGTCAGTGTCATCGGATGACAGCTGTCACTGCCGTCATCGCTGTGCCTGCCTTCATGCTGTGCCGCACGCTCCACCGCCGGAACCGCCGCCGTCCGCGCTTCCGGCCACACCCGCCCGAACGCCTGTGATGGAACGAATGAACGCTTCTGCCGAGCTGTTGAAGGAACTCCGTATCGACCGCAAGTCGCCGCCGCCCGCCTCCGGTGGTGGCAGCAATGGCGGTAGCCGTCGTTGGCTGTGGATCGCGATCATCGTGGTCGTGCTGCTGATCGCCGCTGCCGTGGCCTTCCTGTTCGGCCGCGCGCCGGCCGTGGAAGTGGAAACCGCGCCCGCAGTGGCCATCCAGCAGGGCAGCGCCAGCAGTTCGGTGCTCGATGCCAGTGGCTACGTGGTCGCCCGGCGCATGGCCACGGTCTCGGCCAAGATCACCGGCAAGGTGCGCGAGGTGATGATCGAGGAAGGCATGCGGGTCGAAGCCGGCCAGGTGATGGCCACCTTGGATCCGATCGATGCCGATGCGCAGCGCAGCCTGTATGCCTCGCAGTTGCAGGCCGCGCGCAGCCAGGTGGCCGGGCTGGAGGCACAGCAGAAGCAGGCCGCCGCCGAAGCCAGCCGCCTGCAGGCGCTGGTCGGCCAGCAACTGGTGTCACGTTCGCAGTACGACCAGGCCGTGGCCCAGCGTGACAGCCTGCGTGCGCAGCTGGAAACGGCCCAGCGCAACGTCAAGGTCGCCAACGACCAGCTGGCCATTGCCGATCTGGGCGTGGACAACAACATCGTGCGCGCGCCGTTCTCCGGCGTGGTCACCGCCAAGGCCGCGCAGCCGGGCGAAATCGTTTCGCCGCTGTCGGCGGGCGGTGGTTTCACCCGTACCGGCATCGGCACCATCGTCGACATGGACTCGCTGGAGATCGAAGTCGAGGTCGGCGAGGCCTTCATCGGCCGCGTGCAACCGAAGATGCCGGTGGAAGCCACGCTCAACGCTTATCCGGAGTGGAAGATTCCGGGCGAGGTCATCGCCATCATCCCCACTGCCGACCGCGGCAAGGCCACGGTGAAGGTGCGCGTGGCGCTGAAGGTGAAGGACCCGCGCATCGTGCCGGAGATGGGCGTGCGGGTCAGCTTCCTGGAGCAGGCGCAGCCGCAGGCGGCCGCCAAACCGCAGGGCGTGCGCGTGCCGGCTGGCGCGGTGATCCAGCGCGAGGGCGCCTCGGTGACCTTCGTACTGGGCGACCAGAGCCGCGTGCAGCAGCGCACGGTCGAGGCCGGCCAGGCGATGGGCAAGGACCGCCAGATCCTCAAGGGCGTCAGCGCGGGTGAGTCGGTGGTGGTGAACCCGCCGGACACCCTGCGCGATGGCGCCAAGGTGCAACAGAAACAAGCGCAGTAACGGCCTGGCGCCCATGGGCGCCGCCGGCAACACCGCTCGACGCACGCCTGCGGCCACCGCAGGTGCGCTTCCCCGTTTCCCGCCTTCCGTGGAGAACCACCCATGTCGACCCTGGTTTCACTGCGCAACATCACCAAGACCTACCAGCGTGGCCCCGAGAAAGTGCAGGTGCTGCACGGCATCGACCTGGACATCGCCAGCGGCGACTTCGTCGCGCTGATGGGCCCGTCCGGCTCGGGCAAGACCACCCTGCTCAACCTGATCGGCGGCCTGGACAACCCCAGCGGCGGCGAGATCAGCATCGAAGGCGAGCGCATCGACCAGATGAGCGGCGGCCAGCTGTCGACCTGGCGCAGCCACCACGTCGGCTTCGTGTTCCAGTTCTACAACCTGATGCCGATGCTGACCGCGCAGAAGAACGTGGAGCTGCCGCTGCTGCTGACCCACCTCAATGCCGCGCAGCGCCGCCGCAATGCCGAGATCGCGCTGACCCTGGTCGGCCTGGCCGACCGCCGCAGCCATCGCCCCAATGAACTGTCCGGCGGCCAGCAGCAGCGCGTGGCGATCGCGCGGGCGATCGTCTCCGACCCGACCTTCCTGATCTGCGACGAACCCACCGGCGACCTCGACCGCCAGTCCGCCGAGGAGATCCTCGGCCTGCTGCAGCAGCTCAACCGCGAACACGGCAAGACCATCATCATGGTCACCCATGACCCGAAGGCCGCCGAGTACGCCACGCACACGGTGCACCTGGACAAGGGCGAGCTGGCCGACGCGCCGCTGGCCCACTGACGGAGGCCACGGCGATGAAATACTTCTCGTTGGTGTGGGCGCAGCTGTTCCGCAGCCGCACGCGCACCCTGTTGACCCTGCTGTCGGTGGTGGCCGCGTTCCTGCTGTTCGGCATGCTCGACTCGGTGCGCGTGGCGTTCTCGTCCGGCGGCAGCGTGGAAGGCGCCAATCGCCTGGTGGTGGCCTCGCGGCTGTCGATCACCCAGTCGCTGCCGATCCGCCTGGAAACCCAGATCCGCCAGGTGGCCGGCGTGCGCGACGTGGCCTACGGCATGTGGTTCGGCGGCATCTACCAGGATCCAAAGAACTTCTTCCCGAACTTCTCGGTGTCGCCCAACTACTTCGATGTCTACCGCGAACTGCAGATCGATCCGGCACAGCTGGAGGACTGGAAGCAGACCCGCACCGGCGCCATCGTCGGCGAGACCCTGGCCAAGCAGTTCGGCTGGAAGATCGGCGACACCATCCCGTTGCAGGCCACGATCTTCCCGCGCGGCGGCAGCAACGACTGGCCGCTGGAACTGAAGGGCATCTACCGTTCCAAGGACCGAGCGCTGGCGGCCAACGAAGAACGCCAGTTGATGATGAACTGGAAGTACTTCGATGAATCCAACGACTACATCAAGAACCAGGTGAGCTGGTACACGGTGACGCTGGACAACCCGGATCATTCCTCGCGGGTAGCGCAGGCCATTGATGCAATCTCGGCCAACTCCGACCACGAGACCAAGACCCAGACCGAGTCGGCGTTCCAGCAGGCCTTCGTCAAGCAGTTCGCCGACATCGGCATGATCGTCACTTCAATCATGGGCGCGGTGTTCTTCACCCTGCTGCTGCTGACCGGCAACACCATGGCGCAGGCGGTGCGCGAACGCGTGCCGGAGCTGGCCACGCTGAAGACGCTGGGCTTCAAGGACAGCACCGTGCTGACCCTGGTGATGGTGGAGTCGGTGCTGCTGATCGGCCTGGGCGGCCTGATCGGCATGGGCCTGGCCGCACTGATCCTGCCGGCGATCGGCCCGAAGAGCATGGGCATGCTGCCGCCACACGTACCGACGCCGACCTGGCTGATGGGGCTGGGCCTGATCGTGGTGATCGGCATCATCGTCGGGTTGTTGCCGGCGCTGCGTGCCAAGCGCCTGAAGATCGTCGACGCACTGGCCGGCCGCTGAGGAGGACACCGACATGTTCAAGAGCAAACTCAAGAAATGGCTGGGCAACGGCCTGACGGTGCTGCTGCTGGTGATCGGCCTGGTGCTGTGGATCAGCCTGCCGTGGGTCGGCGTGCTGGCCGTGGCCGTGCTGGTGGCACTGTGGCTGCTGCTGACCCGTGGCGGACGGTTGGCGCTGGCCGCCACCCGCATCGGCGTGGCCAGCCTGCCGCAGCGCTGGGGCGCGTCCTCGGTGATCGTGGTCGGCATCGCCGGCGTGGTCGGCGTGCTGGTGGCGATGCTGGCGATGGGCGAAGGCTTCCAGGCCACGCTCAACAACACCGGCGACGACACCACCGCCATCGTGCTGCGCGGCGGCTCGCAGGCCGAGACCAACTCGGTCATCACCCGCGAGCAGGTGCCGACGTTGTCCACCCTGCCCGGCATCAGCCGCGATGGCGAAGGCCGGCCGCTGCTGTCGCCGGAGCTGTCGCAGGTGGTCAACCTGGTGTCGAAGTCCGACGGCACCGACGTCAACGCGCAGTTCCGCGGCGTTGGTCCGCAGGCCTGGGCCGTGCATGACAAGGTCAAGATCATCGAAGGCCGCAAGTTCGCAGCCGGCCTGCGCGAGATCGTGGTCGGCCAGGGTGCCAAGGGCCAGTTCCGCGACATGGACGTGGGCAGGACGCTGACCCTGGGCAACCAGACCTGGACCGTGGTCGGTGTGTTCGCCACCGGCGATGCGCACGATTCGGAGCTGTGGACCGACGCCGATACGCTGGCCACCACCTACCAGCGCAGCGCCTGGCAGTCGATCAGCGTGCGTACCGATGGCAAGGCCGGCTTCGAGCAGTTCAAGGCAGCGGTCGCCGCCGACCCGCGCCTGAAACTGGACGTGGAAACCACCCGTGTCTACTACAGCAAGCAGGGCGGCGGGCTGACCAAGCTGATCGACATCCTCGGCAAGGTGATCGGCACGATCATGGCGGTGGGTGCAGTGTTCGGCGCACTCAACACCATGTACGCGGCCGTGGCCACCCGTGCGCGCGAGATCGCCACCATGCGCGCGATCGGCTTCCGCGGCCTGCCGGTGGTGACGGCGGTGATGCTGGAGACCATGCTGCTGGCGTTGCTGGGTGGCCTTCTGGGGTGTGCGGTGGCGTGGCTGCTGTTCAATGGCTACAGCGTGTCCACCATCGGCAGCAACTTCAGCGCGGTGGTGTTCAAGTTCCATGTGTCGCCGGAACTGCTGTGGACCGGACTGAAATGGGCGCTGGGCATCGGCCTGGTCGGCGGCCTGTTCCCGGCGCTGCGCGCGGCCCGTTTGCCGATCACCACGGCGTTGCGCGAAACCTGAGCATCACACAGCGGTGGACTGCGCATCACGCAGGGGACGGAGCGACGGCTCCGTCCCTTTTCTTTTGCGCGTCATCCACGCTTGGTGGTGAGCCAGGACGTCCAGTAGATCCACGCCGTGCGTGGATGGATGCCGGCGCACGCGCACGGCTACAGATTGCGGGAAATACGCCGCTATCGATGCCTCTGCCCATCGAAAGCGCAACGCGCGTGACGTTGCGCACATCCCATCTGTGGATTGTTGGTTGCGATTCATTTTCGCGCACATCCGCGGCGCAGAGGCAAACAGTTACGAATGGAAACATTCTAGAATCGCCCCCCCACGTTGGTTTGCAGCACCCCACGCGTCCATAGAACGGGCGCTTGTTTTTCCTGAAACACGAGATTTCACGGATGTCCCTGAAAACCAATCCGCTGCGCAACGCGATCGTCATCGCGCTGGCCGCCAGCTGCACCACCCCCGCCTTCGCACAGAGCGCCGGCGATACCCCGACCAACCTCGATCGCATCGAAATCACCGGCTCGCGCATCCGCCAGGCCAGTGTCGAGACCGCACAGCCGGTCGTCGCGCTCAGCCGCGCCGAGATCGAGAAGAAGGGTTACATCAACGTCGCCGACATCCTGCAGGACGTCACCGCCGCCGGCGCACCGAGCCTGAGCCGCTCGTCGTCGCTGAGTTCTTCGCGCGACTTCGGCGGCACGTACGTCAGCCTGCGCAACCTCGGCCCGGAGCGCAGCCTGGTGCTGATCGACGGCCGCCGCATGGGCGTCAGCGCCGGTGGCTACTCCGACCTGGCTTCGATTCCCTCGGCGATTGTCGAGCGCGTGGAAGTGCTCACCGATGGCGCGTCCGCGCTGTACGGCTCGGACGCCATCGCCGGTGTGGTCAACATCATCACCCGCAAGAACTTCGACGGTGGCGAAGCCAGCGTCTACGTCGGCCAGTACGGTGAAGGTGACGGCCAGAAGCGCTCCTACAGCGCCACCTTCGGCAAGACCTTCGACCGCGGCTGGTTCAGCGTCGGCGCCGAGCGCACCAAGGAAGACGAGATCCTCGGCAGCGAGCGCGAGTTCAGCCGTTACCCGGGTGGCCCGCGCCATCCCGACGACGTCAAGGCACTGAACCAGACCACGCAGTGGGGCAGCGTCACCGTCGACGGCAAGTCGCTGACCGTGGGCCCGGGCGGCGACCCGAGCCAGAAGGGCAATTTCCACACGCCCAATCCGGCCGATGGTGCCAACACCAAGACCAACATGAGCCTGCTGAGCGGCCTGGAGCGCACTTCGGTGTTCGCCAACGGTGGCTTCTCGATCACCGATGACCTGCGCATCGTGGCCGACGCGCTGTACAGCAAGCGCGAGTCGACCAAGCACCTGGCCGGCTACCCCTACTCGGTGTCCACCGCACAGGCGCGCAACGGTTCCCGTGCTGCCCTGTCCAAGGACAGTGCGTTCAACCACTGGGGCCAGGACGTGCTGTTCTCGCACCGCACCGAAGAAATGCCGCGTGCGACCGAGAACAACCTGGACACCAAGCGCGCCAGCATCGGCCTGGAAGGCAGCTTCGAAACCGGTTCGCGTTACTGGGACTGGAACGTCAGCTACATGTACAACCGCAATGAAGGCGAGCGCATCGGTACCGGCAGCATGTACCAGCCGCACGTCGACCTGGCGGTCGGCCCATCCTTCATGGATGGCACCGTGGCACGCTGCGGCAGCCCGGGCGCCGTGATCGCCGGCTGCGTGCCGTGGAACCCGGCCGCGCCGATGGGCTATGCGGGCCCGGGCTCGCTGAGCAACCAGGACGTGCAGGACTACCTGTTCACCCGCTTCGTCGACAAGATGAAGAGCACCACCAAGGTCGCCAGCGCCAACATCTCCGGTTCGGTGTTCACCCTGCCGGCCGGCGACGTGATGGCCGCGATGGGCTTTGAGCACCGCAACGAAGAAGCCAGCTACACCCCGGACCTGATGGTGCAGAAGGGCCAGATTGCCGGCACCACCGGCCAGCCGACCCGTGGCGACTACTCGCTCAACGAGGTCTACCTGGAGCTGCAGGTACCGCTGCTGGCCGACATGCCGTTCGCGCGTGAACTGTCGCTGGACCTGGCCGGCCGCTACACCGACTACAACACCTTCGGTTCGACCACCAACAGCAAGTTCGGCCTGAAGTGGAAGCCGATCGACAGCCTGCTGGTGCGCGCGACCTACGGCACCGGCTTCCGTGCGCCGACCGTGGACGACCTGTACGGCGGTGCGGTGAAGAGCCGTGATTCGTTCACCGATCCGTGCGATACCTCGTTCGGCATCGCTGCCAGCAGCGCGACCGTGGCCGCACGCTGCCAGGCGCTGAAGGTGCCGGCGGACTTCCGCCAGCAGACCGCGTCGGAAGGCAACGTCGCCAACCGTCCGGGCCAGCAGGGCATCGCCGATTTCGACTCCGGTTCCAATGCGAACCTGAAGCCGGAAACCGCCAAGACCTGGACCGTGGGCCTGGTGTACAGCCCCGAGTTCGTGCCGGGCCTGGACGTCAGCCTGGACTGGTGGAAGATCCGCATCGACAACGCGATCGTGGGTGAGTCGGCCACCGACATCCTCAACCAGTGCTACGTGCAGGGCGTGGATTCGGCGTGCGGCCGCTTCACCCGTTCCACCAGCGCCAAGACGCTGGGTCAGGTGACGTCGCTGGACCGCTCGCTGGTCAATGCGGGCTACCGCGAAACCGCCGGCTACGACTTCAGCCTGCGTTACCGCCTGCCGGAAACCGCGTTCGGCCGCTTTGCCGCAACCTGGAACACCACCTACACCGACTACCTGGAGCAGCGCAACGACAGCGCCGCCACCACGCCGGTGGAGCAGAAGACCGGCTGGCAGGGCAACTTCCGCGTGCGTTCGACCTTCAACCTGGATTGGCAGTACGGCGACCTGGGCATCGGCTGGACCGCCCGCTACTACTCGGGCATGAAGGAAGCCTGCTCGTATGACCTGGCCGGTGGCCCGGACTGCAACATGGCCGGCTTCGTCTCGCCGTACACCGATGCGCAGCCGAGCCGCAAGGTGGGCTCCAACACCTTCCACGACCTGCAGGTGCGTTACAGCCTGCCGTGGGACGGCACCGTGTCGCTGGGCGTGAACAACGTCTTCGACCACCAGGGTCCGATCATGTACAGCCAGCCGAACAGCAGCTTCACCTACTACGGTGGCTTCGACATCGGTCGTTTCATGTACATGAAGTACCAGCAGCGCTTCTAAGCCTGCAACCGCGTTCCCGCCACCGCCATCTCTCTCTCCTGGCGGTGGATGGAAGCAGAACGGCGCCCTTCGGGGCGCCGTTCTTTTTTTCGGGAAGCGGGGTCGGATCCCTTCGCCCTGCGAAGGGCTCTGACCCCACGCGACGGATAGAACAGGGTCAGAGCCCTCCGCGTTGCGGAGGGATCCGCCCCCGCAGCCCCGCCGGCGCTAGCGCTTGGCGCGCATCGTGCGGATGTTGTCACCGACGAACAGGATCAGGCCGGCCCAGATCGCGGCGAAGCCGATCGCCTTGGCAGTATCGAACGCTTCGTGGAAGAAGAACACGCCCAGCAGCAGCTGCAGGCTCGGCGCGATGTACTGCAGGATGCCGACCAGCGACAGCGGGATGCGCTTCACGCCGTAGGCGAAACCGATCAGCGGCACTGCGGTCACTGCGCCACCGAAGATCAGCAGCAGGTCATTGCGCCAGCCCCAGCCGTGGAAGAACGCGCCGCCATGGCCGTTTTCCGCCCAGATCGCGAAGGCCAGCGCCGGCAGGAACAGGTACATGCTCTCCACGCCCAGGCCGGCCACCGGATCGACCGAGACCAGCTTGCGCAGCAGGCCATACAGGCCGAACGAACAGGCCAGGCCCAGCGCGATCCACGGCGGCGTACCCGCGTCGATGGTCAGCCAAGCCACGCCCACCGCCGCCATCGCCACCGCCACCCACTGCAGGCGCCGCAGCCGCTCCTTCAGCACCAGCACGCCCAGCAGCACGTTCACCAGCGGGTTGATGAAGTAGCCCAGGCTGGTCTCGATCACATGGCCGGCGTTGACCGCCCAGATGTACAGGCCCCAGTTGAACGCGATGGTCAGGCTCGACACCAGCAGGATCGGCAGCGCGCGCGGCTGCGCGGCGATCTTCTGCCACCAGCCCAGGCGCGAGCTGATCAAGAGCCAGCCCAGCACCATCACGGTGCTCCAGATGATGCGGTGGGCGATGATCTGGAACGAGGGTACCTCGTTGAGCAGGTGCCAATAGACCGGCACCAGGCCCCAGATCACGAAGGTGGATGCGGTGACCAGCAGGCCCCGGCGTTGTTCTTTCTCGTCCATGCTCACTTCTTTCTCGTCCTTGCCATTGTCAGCACCACCACACCCAGGAGAATCACCGCCATCGCCAGCAGGTCGCGCCAGCCGAAGCGCTCGCCGTTGAGCAGCGCGCCCAGCAGCACCGCGATCACCGGATTGACGTACGCATAGCTGCCGGCCAGCGCCGGCCGCACGTTCTGCAGCAGCCAGACGTAGGCGGTGAAGGCAACGATGGAACCGAACACGCACAGGTAGGCCATCGCCAGCAGGCCACCGGTATCGGGCAGCGTGGTCGGGCGCTCGCCGACCGCCAGGCCGATCAGCACCAGCAGCACGCCACCGCAGATCATCTGCCCGGCGGCGGTCATGAACGGGCCCGGCAGGTCCAGGCCGCGCGCCCACACCGAACCGAAGGCCCAGCCGATCGGCGCGATCAGCAGCAGCACCAGCCCGGTCGGCGAGGCCGTCAGGCTGCTGCCGGCGTTGAGCCAGACTACGCCGAGGAAGCCGATGGCGATGCCCAGCCACTCACCGCGGCTGGCATGCTGCCCGCGCAGCGCCGAGAACAGCGCCATCCACAGCGGCACCGAGGCCACTGCTGTCGCGGCCAGGCCCGAGGACACCTCACGCTCGGCCAGCACCACCATGCCGTTGCCCAGCACCAGCATGGTCACGCCCATCACCACCAGGTTGCGCCACTGCCGCAGGGTCGGGTTCGGCATCTTCCAGAACAGACGCAAGGCCAGGAACATCAGGCCACCGGCAATGATGAACCGGCTGCCGGAAACCATCGTCAGCGGCAGCGCGCCGCCGTGCAGGGCCTTGGCGATGCCCAGGTAGGTCGAGCCCCAGACCACGTAGACCAGCAGCAATGCCAGCGCGACAAGGCCACCCCGGGGGGCAGCCGCAGACGAAGAGGGGGGAACCGACATGACACACCAGGGAGCCGGGGGAAGGCGGATTCTAGGACGTTTTGAGTATGGTCCGGCACCCCGGACGGTGGCACGCTGTCATCCATCCATGCACCCTGCTCTGGTCTGCTACCCCGTGTTGACGGCCGATGCAGTACCAAGAGGGCTGCCCGGCCGCGCCGCCCCAAGGCCGGGCGCCGTTTTCCCTGCGCACGGACGCGCCGCATCGAGGATTCCCACCCAGATGAGCACCACGTCCCAACCTGCCGTACCCGCGAACGACCGCGCTGCCCTGCGCAGGTCGATCTCCAACACCCTCAAAGGCTCCGCCGGCAACCTGGTGGAGTGGTATGACGTCTACGTGTACTCGGTGTTCGCCGTGTACTTCGAATCGCAGTTCTTCTCGCCGGACGACAAGAACTCCACGATGTACGTGTGGGCGATCTTCGCCGCCACGTTCCTGATGCGCCCGATCGGTGCCTGGTTCTTCGGCCGCTTCGCCGACCGCCACGGCCGCCGGTTGGCGCTGACTGTCTCGGTCACGCTGATGGCGCTGTGCTCGTTCCTGATCGCCATCACCCCCACCGCCGCCAGCATCGGCATCTGGGCCGCAGTCATCCTGTTGTTCGCGCGCCTGCTGCAGGGCTTCGCCACCGGCGGCGAGTACGGCGCCAGCGCCACCTACATGTCAGAGGCCGCCATTCCCGGCCGTCGCGGCTTCCTGTCCTCCTTCCACTACGTCACCCTGGTCGGCGGCCATGTGCTGGCCCAGCTGACCCTGCTGCTGATGCTGACCTTCTGGGGCAAGCCGGAGATCTCGGAGTGGGGCTGGCGCATCGCCTTCGGCATCGGTGGCATCGCCGCGGTGGTGGTGTTCTGGCTGCGCCGCGGCATGGACGAATCGCTGTCGGAGTCGTCGATCGAAGCTGCGCGCGAGGGCAAGGCGCAGAAATCCGGCTCGATGTACGAGCTGTTCGTGCACCAGTGGCGGCCGCTGCTGCTGTGCTTCCTGATCACCGCCGGTGGCACCGTGGCCTTCTACACCTACTCGGTGAACGGCCCGAAAATGATCCAGAGCGCATTCGCGGGCAACGACCCGATGACCGGCACCCTGATCAACCTGGGCGTGCTGGCGTTCCTGATGGTGCTGCAGCCGGTCGGCGGCTGGCTGTCGGACATCATCGGCCGCAAGACCCTGCTGGTGTTCTTCGGTGTCGGCGGCGTGCTGTACAGCTGGTACCTGATCACCCAGCTGCCGCACCAGCACGACGCCACGCTGGCGTTCCTGACCCTGGCACTGGCCTTCGTCATCCTCACCGGCTACACCTCGATCAATGCCGTGGTAAAGGCCGAGCTGTTCCCCACCCACGTGCGTGCGCTGGGCGTAGGCCTGGGTTACGCGCTGGCCAACTCGCTGTTCGGCGGCACCGCCCCGCTGCTGTACCAGGGCGCGCTGAAGACCGGCCACGTCGACTGGTTCGCCATCTACGTGACCGCAACGATCGCGGTATCGTTGGTGGTCTATGTGTTCTTCCTCACCAACAAGGGCCCGAACTGGCTCGACGGCACCCGCAAGTAAGCGCGTTGCCGTGATCGCGGCCACCGGTGCACTGCCGGTGGCCGCTGCATCTCCCGCCACGCCACTGATGTGGATCGCGGCGGCGCTGGCCGCAGCCACGGCACTGGCCTGGCTGCTGCGCCGCCCCAACGCACAGGCCGCGTGGCCACGCACCGGGTTCGGGGTCGCCCTGCTGGTGTTCTGCTCCGCGCTGGCGCTGCAGCTGGCGGTGGACCTGGGCAGCGGCCACAGCTCGCTGCAACTGCGCCTGCATCGCGGCATCAATGCAGGGTCGCCGGTTGGCCTGCGCACGATGGTGGCGTGCTATCTGGCAGCGCTCGCTGCCGCCGGCTGGGGCGCATGGACGCTGCTGCGCCGGCGCAGGTAGTGCCGGCCGCTGGCCGGCAATCGGCAATCGGCAATCGGTAGAGTCGACTGTTGGTCGACTGCTCTCTCTGTCGGCACCGAAAAACCCGCGCTGCGCGCGATAGTCGACTGGCAGTCGACTCTACCCCCGGCGAAATGACATGACACCCCGCCGGTCCCGAGCCTCAGCGGCGGGCCGCTTCGCTCTTGTCGCGCGCGCCGCGGAACTCCGATTCCTTCTCCCACGTCGGCCAGCGGCGGCTGTTGGCCAGCTCGGCACCCAGGTCGTAGACCAGCAGAGTGTCAGCCGCGTGGCCGCTCGGATCCCAGCTCGGGGTCCAGGCATCGCAGGCTTGGTGGTAGCAGTCGGCGAAATACTTCTCGCGCAGCGCGCGGCCGGCTTCAACACCGCCGTCCAGCTTGTCCAGGCCCGGGCCGATGGTGATCGCCGGCACGCCCAGGCGGGCAAAGGCGAAGTGGTCGGCGCGGTAGAAGAAGCCGGCCTCCAGATTCGGGTCCGGGCTGTAGCTGCGACCGCGGGCCTTGGCCACGCGTTCCAGGTCGCCTTCCAGCGACACCCGGCCCTTGCCCCACGAAGCGATGTCGCGGGTCGCGCCATCCGGGCTGAACATCTCGATGTTCAGCACTGCGGCGGTCTTGTCCAGCGGCGCCAGCGGGTGCGCGGCGTAGTAGCTGGCGCCCAGCAGGCCCTTCTCTTCGGCGGTGAGGGCCACGAAGTACAGGGTGCGCTGCGGCTGCGGGCCGGCAGCGAACACGCGGCCCAGCTCCAGCACGGTGGCCACGCCGGTGGCATTGTCGATCGCACCACGGCGGATGCGGTCGCCCTTGGCGTCGGTCTGGCCGATACCGAAGGCATCCCAGTGCGCGGAGAAGATCACGGCCTCGTCGGCGTGTTCACCACCGGGCAGCTTGGCCACCACGTTGCGGGTCACCACCTGCTCGCGCTTGAGCGCGAAATCCACGCTCAGCTTCGCGTTGTCCAGTGCCACCGGGCGGAAGTCTGCACGCATCGCGTTGCGCTTCTCGGCATCGAAGTCGAGGCCGGCGTCGGCGAAGATCGCCTCGGCGAGCTCGCGCTGCATCCAGCCCCGCAGCGGCGTGTGCTGCGCCATCGCCTCGGCTTGGCCGCGCTCGATGTCGAACAGCGGCGAGGTGCCCGAGCTCTTCACCGTGGCCCAGCCATAGGCGGCCGGCGCGGTCTCGTGCACGATCAGCACGCCTTCGGCGCCACGGCGTGCGGCTTCCTCGAACTTGTAGGTCCAGCGACCGTAGTAGGTCACCGCCTTGCCGTCGAACGCGCCCGGTGCATCAGCCTCGAAATCGGCGTCGTTGATCAGCACCACGGCGATCTTGCCGTGCAGGTCCACGTCCTTGTAGTCGTTCCAGTGGCGTTCCGGTGCGTCGATGCCGTAGCCGACGAACACCAACGGTGCATCCTTGATCTGCACGCGCTTGCGCGGCTGCAGGCTCTGCAGGGTCACGTCCACGCCATTGGCCAGCGCACGCTTGCCCTGCTTCAGCGACAGGCTGGCCTTGGCCTCACCCTCCAGCTGCGCGCGCACCAGCGGCACCGGCTGCACCCAGCTGCCGTCCACGCCGCCCGGCTGCAGGCCGTAGCTGCGGAACTGCTCGATCAGGTACTGCACGGTGCGCTCTTCGCCTTCGGTGGCCGGCGCGCGGCCCTCGAACTCGTCCGACGCCAGCACCCGCACGTGACGCGACAGCGCCTGCGGATCGATGCCGCCACCCGGTAGATCGTTGGCCGCATGGGCCAGGCCCCCGACAAACAGGCAGGACGACAGCAGCAACACGCGCATCGGATTCACGGCAGTACCACGGCTAGCTTGGAAGTCACCAGAGTGTAACGTGGTCGTGACATCACGGCTCGGCTTGGGGCGGCGTCACCCGCGCATGGCGTGGATCTACCTGCTGATGCGATCCAGCCAGCAGGCCAGGCCCTGCGCGTTGAGTTCGATGTCCATCGCCAGAACAGCGGTCACCGCCGCATCGTCCAGCGCACAGCCATGCAGCTGTGCACGTTCCAGGTACAGCGCCTGCAGCGCGGCCAGCAGGCAGCGGTGGCGGTCGGGGCGGCCATCGCACTGGCGGCCGATGGTGGCCATCGCATCGATCTGTTCGAACAGGTCGTTGGCCAGTTTCTGCACCTGCTCCACGCGGCCGTAGTGGGTCAGGTACATCGCCTGCGGGCCATAGCCCAGCATGCGCTGGATCGAGGCCTTCATCGCCTCCGGATCGAACTGCACCGGCGACGAGGTCGGGAAGATGAAGGCCCCCTGCGCACTGTCCAGCTCGCGGTAGGAAATGCCGAAGGTATCGCCGGTGAACCAGCTGCGGCTGCGCGCATCCCACACGCAGTAATGGTGCAGTGCGTGGCCCGGGGTGTGCAGCAGCACCAGCTCGCGGCCGGCCAGGTCGATACGGTGGCCGTCCTCGGCCACCACCACACGATGTTCGGGAATGGCCTCGATACGACCATAGCTGCGCGCGATTTCCTCGGCACCGTACACCGCCGTGGCACCGGCAATCAGCCGGGTCGGGTCGATCATGTGCGGCGCACCGCGCGGGTGCAGCACTGCCTTTGCGTTGGGTAGCCGCTGCATCAGCAGGCCGGCGCCGCCGGCGTGGTCCAGGTGCACGTGCGTGAGCAGCAGCCAGTCCACCGCATCAACGGCCAGACCCGCGTTGGCCAGCGCCTGCAGCATCGCCGGCACCGACAGGCCGGTGCCACAGTCGACGAACGCGGCGCGGTCGTTTTCAACGATCAGATAGGCCGCATCGAAGTCGGGACGCTGGAAGCCGGTATCGATGGTGTGGATGCTGGGGTCGGCGATCATCGGCACGCACCTGGCAGGATCGGGAACAGACGCCCATGGTAGGCGCGCGGGCGGTCCGGGTTCGATGCGGCTTTGGTCGGGTAGTGCCGGGTTGTGGCCGGGTAGAGTCGACTGTCAGTCGACTGTCGCGCGCAGCGCGGGCTTCCAGAAGAGCGGTCGACTCACAGTCGACTCTACCAAGGGCAAGCGCAGGCAAGGGCAAGCGCAGGCCAACCAACCGCAGGTCCATCGGGTGCGCAAGGGCCAGGTTCAGCGCAATGCGAACCGCGGCCGCAGCAGCAGGGCCAGCACCAGCACCGCCAGGAATGCGCCGTAGGCGTACAGCACCGCCAGTACCTGCGGCCAGATCGGGCCGGCGCCGGGCTGTGCCATGCCAAGTCGATACCCCCACAGCATCGAGGCGATGCTCAGGGCGAAGGCCAGCAGCAGGGTGGTGCCATCGAACAGGCGCCGCCGCGGCGTGCGCGGCTGGCGCGGGAACAGCCAGTACAGGCTGCCCAGCAGCAGGAACCAGGGCAGGAACAGCAGCAGCGACAACCAGGCCATCGCAGACTCCATGTCATCGCGCCGGAGGCGCGCGGACATCATGCCATGACCTTCGTTCGCGGGTAGGGCCGGCCGCTGGCCGGCGTTTTCCTATGCGGTTGCCGTGGTAGTGCCGGCCGCTGGCCGGCATTTCCTATGCAGTTGCCGGCCAGCGGCCGGCACTACCCTTACGCTTCGCGCAGCATGGCCAGGGCCGCCAGCACGGCGTCCACTTCGGCTTCCAGCTTGAACAGTTCGCTCTGCAGCTGGTCACCCTGCTCCGCCTGCTTGATCACGGCAATCAACTGCCCCGCATCGCGCGGCGAATCGAAGCCTTCGCTCTGGATCAGCAGCGTGCCGTCACCGGCGGTCAGCTTGAAGTAGAAGCGGCCGTCCTTCTCGCGGTACTGCTTGAACAGTGGCGGTGCCACGCGGGCCACGCCGGCGTCCTCGCTGGCGATATCGCCTGCGGTGGACAGGTCACGCAGGCCCACGGCGTGGCGCAGCTCGTCCAGCAGCGGTGCCGCCAGCTGCTCGCGCAGCTGCTGGCCACGGCGCTTGAGCAGCGCCTCGATCTTCTCCGGCTCGGCCATCAGCGCGTTGTAGCGTTCGCGCAACGGCGACAGCTCGCTGTCGATGCGCTCGAACAGCTGCTGCTTGGCGTCACCCCAGCTGATGCCGGCGGCGAACGCCCTGGCGAATTCGGCGGTCTGTTCCGGGGTGGCGAAGGCCTGGTACATCTGGAACAGCGCAGAGCCCTCGGTGTCCTTCGGCTCGCCAGGTGCGCGCGAGTCGGTCAGGATCGAGAACACCAGCTTCTTCAGCTCCTCGCGCGGCACGAACAGCGGAATGGTGTTGTGGTAGCTCTTGCTCATCTTGCGGCCATCCAGGCCCGCCAGCGTCGCCACCTGCTCGTCGATCACCACGTCCGGCAGCGGGAAGTACTCCTTGCCATACACGTGGTTGAAGCGCTGGGCGAAGTCGCGCGCCATCTCGATGTGCTGGATCTGGTCACGGCCCACCGGTACCTGGTTGGCCTTGAAGATCAGAATGTCGGCGGCCATCAGCACCGGGTACATGAACAGGCCGGCGCTGACGCCTGCGTCCTCGTCCACGCCTTCCTCGCGGTTCTTGTCCACCGCCGCCTTGTAGGCGTGCGCGCGGTTGAGGATGCCCTTGCTGGCGATGGCGGTCAGGAACCACATCAGCTCGGTGGTCTCGCGGATGTCGCTCTGGCGGTAGAACCACACGTGTTCCGGGTCCAGGCCACAGGCCAGCCAGCTGGCCGCGATCTCCAGGGTCGCGCGCTGGGTGCGCTGCGGGTCCTGGGACTTGATCAGGCTGTGCAGGTCGGCCAGGAAGAAGAAGCTCTCGATCCCCGGCGCGCGGCTGGCCGCGATGGCCGGACGGATGGCGCCAACGTAGTTGCCCAGGTGGGGCGTGCCGGAGGGGGTGATGCCGGTAAGGACTCGGGTGGTCATGACTGCGTGGGGTAACCTTCGATGAACGGGGCCAGTTTACCTTGCACGCCACCAACCCCGTCAGGGCCTGCGGCGCGTTCATTCACGCAACCCCGCTGGAGACGCCCGATGAAACGCCTGCTGCCCCTGCTGTTGATCCTGCCCCTGGCCGGCTTCCGCCCCGCCCCGGTGCCGCCGCCGGCCTACGAGGGCGGCCCCGTGCGCATGTCTCTGGTCGACCGCGACCGCGGCACCGAATTGCGCAGCTACCCCGCCGAGGGCCAGCGCTGGGTGGCCGGCGAGCGCGGCCACCGCTACGCCGTGCGCCTGTACAACGACAGCCCGCGCCGGGTGCTGGTGGTGCTGTCGGTAGACGGCGTCAACGCCATCTCCGGCGAGGATGCCGATCCGTCGCAGACCGGCTACGTGCTCAACCCCGGCCAGCGCGCCGACATCACCGGCTGGCGCAAGAGCCAGGATGAAGTGGCGCAGTTCGTGTTCAGCAGCCCCAGCGGCAGCTATGCCAGCCGCACCGGTCGCCCGGACAACGTCGGCGTGGTCGGCGTGGCGGTGTTCGAGGAAGCGCGCCGCTGGCGTCCGGATCCGATCCTGCGCCGCAGCCTGCCGCTGCCGGCACCGGCCCCGACGGCCGAAGCGGCGGCCGATGCCAGCGCCAGCAACAGCCGCATCGAGGGCTATGCCAGCAAGTCACAGGCCCCTGCGCTGGGCACCGGCCACGGCGCACGCGAGCAGTCGTCGGTACGCGATACCGACTTCGAACGCGCCAGCCGCAGCCCCGCGCAGGTTCTGCAGCTGCGCTACGACAGCGCCCGCAATCTGCGCGCGCGCGGCATCCTGGTCGATACACCGCCGTCGCGCCTGCCGCGCGAACCGCAGGCGTTCCCCAACCGCTATGTGCCGGACCCGCCGGCGCGTTGATCGGCCGCCCAGACAGCACAACGCCCGCAACCTCTCGGTGCGGGCGTTGTGCCGTGGGGGAAAACCGTAGCGCTTACTTGTAGTCCGGGTAGTCCTTGCTCACGGCATCCTGGAACTCACGGACTTCCTTCTCAGCGCGATCCTTGGCCCAGCCATAACGTTCCTGCAGGCGGCCGGCCAGATACTCGGCATTGCCTTCAGCCACATCGAAGTCGTCGTTGGTCAGATCGCCCCACTTGGCCTGGGCCTTGCCCTTCAGCTGCGACCACTTGCCGGAAATGATGTCTTTGTTCATTGCTGGGAGTCCTTGGTTGCAACGGCGTTCTTACCGTGGCTACAGCTTCGCGCAGCGGCTGTTGAGTGCCGGTCAACCGACCATGAAAGCACTGCTCACCTGCTTGAATGGTTCACTACGCTTCGACACGTACGCTGCAGAAAAAACGCGCAAGAAAAAAGGCCGGGGAGGTCCCCCCGGCCTTTTCTGCTTTCCGTTCCACTTCAGGCTCAACGGCCCTTGGCGGCATCCTCAACCTTTTCGCCAGCCTTCTGCACGTCCTTGCCGGCACCGGCAACGGTGTTGCAACCGGCCAGCAGGGCCACCGAGAACATCGACAACAGCATCAGGGCAACTACGCGCTTCATGGGCTTCTCCTTGGGTTCGCCGCTATACCGCTTCATTCGCGGATGGGGTTCGGTCGCTCGGCGGAAGGAGCCAATGCCACTGCCGCCGCGTGATGTGCAATCTGGCGGCAGGGGCGTGGAGCGCGTGTGAACGGATCATCGATCCGTTCAGGCGGAGAGCTCAGTCGCGCATCAGGGTGGACTTGCCGAACAGGCTTTCGACCAGGTCCACGGCCAGTTCGGCGGTAGCATTCTGCTTGTCCAGCAAGGGGTTGAGCTCGACGATGTCCAGCGAACCCATGCGCCCGGTGTCGGCAATCATCTCCATCACCAGCTGCGCCTCGCGGTAGTTCACCCCGCCCGGCACGGTGGTGCCGACGCCCGGTGCGATGCTCGGGTCGAGGAAATCCACATCGAAGCTGACATGCAGGTGGGTGTTCTCGTCGATGCCCGCCAGTGCTGCTTCGACCGCGCGCTTCATGCCGTTCTCGTCGATGTAGCGCATGTCATAGACATCCACCTTGTGGGTCTTGATCAGGCGCTTCTCTTCCGGGTCCACCGAACGGATGCCGATCTGGTGCATCTGCGCCGGGGTGATCGCCGGTGCGCTGCCGCCCAGGCGGGTCAGCGCGTCCGGGCCGAGGCCGCACAGACAGGCCACCGGCATGCCGTGGATGTTGCCCGAGGGGGTGACATCACTGGTGTTGAAATCCGAGTGCGCATCCAGCCACAGCACACGCAGGGTCTTGCCCTGCTCGCGGCACCAGCGTGCGACGGCGGTGATCGAACCGATGCCCAGGCAATGGTCGCCGCCGAGCATGATCGGCATGCGCCCGGCCTGCAGCTCGGCGTAGCTGGCTTCCATCAGCGCGTGGTTCCACGCCACCACTTCATCCAGGTGGCGGTAGCCTTCCACCGGCGCGGTCCACGGGTTGCGCGGGCCATCCAGGTTGCCCACGTCGCGCACGTCCACGCCGCGCGCTTCCAGCGCCTCCGGCAGCCCAGCCACGCGCAGCGCTTCCGGGCCAAGCCGTGCACCGCGATGGCCGGCACCCACGTCTGTGGGAACGCCAATCAGGGATACGGAGATGGGATGGGCCATGGGTGCCTCCTGCGGGGGAAAAAGAAGCACAGTCTAGCCAGAGCTGTGTGACACCACTCGCGGCGGTGCAGCAGTGACTTTGCATGGCATGATGCCGCGCGGACCTGCCCCCGCTTCATGGAAGATTGCGATGTCGCCCTTCATCAACACCGCCTGGCCTCGCTTCTTCATGGGCGCGCTGCCCATCGCCGTTTTTGCCGTTCTGTTGAGCAGCTCGATCGATGCGTCGCCGAACGGCTGGCTGATGCAGGCGATGCTGCTGCTGACGCCATTCTCGTCTCTGGTGTTCCTCGGGTTGGGTTGGCAGCGTCTGCGCAACGCACACGCTGAATATCCGATCCTGAAGAGCGAGCCGCAGCGGATGCTGACGGCGTTGATCGGCAACGTGAAGGTGGCCGCGCTGTGGTTCGGCCTGACCATCGTCGGCATGTTCGCCCTGATCCTGGCGTGGGTGCTGCTGTACAGGTCCGGCGGCTGACGCCGGATCTGCCCCTCGCGCTCAGCGTCCGCGGCGGCGCACCGGCGTCACGCCCTGCACCTGGCCGTTGTTGCGCATCATGCACAGGAAGCGGCCATCGGGGTAATCAATGATCAGTTCCTGGTAATCGCTGCCCACCGGCATCTGGGTGACCAGAGCGCCCTGCGCGACCTTGCGCATGTTGCAGGCGCCCAACGCGGTATCGCCTGCCGGCGCGGGGGTAGTCACCGAGGACACATTGCGGAACACCGCGCGGCAGCCGCCATTGACCCACACAGAGTGCCGCGACAGGCCCCAGTTCTTGCCTTCCTCGCAGCGGGTGCGGCTGAGCTGGCGCACGATTTCCACATTGCCACGGGTATTCAGATCGCACGACACCTGTTGCTGGCCGGTGGATTCGCAAGTGACTTCGCGCGGCAGCGCGGCATCCCCGGCGGCAGCGTCGCCAGGGCGGGCGCTGTTTGTGGCGGGCGCGGGCGCACCGCTGCTACTGACCTGGCAGATGCCATTGGCGCCGCCTCGGCCGGTGTAGCTGACCTGCGGCGAGCCGTCATCATTGCGGCTGATCGACAGGGTGATGCCGCTGTTGACATCGCGTGCTTCGAAATAGCGGTCGTTGAAACGTTTCAACGCCGTCTCGCGGCCCTGCACGTAGACCGGCCCGCCTTCATCAGCGTGCACATCGATACCGCCCGGGCAGCTGGCGTTGAAGAACGGCACGGCGGCCATGGCCGGGGCTGCGAACGCGGCGGACAACAATGCGACGGTGAGCGGCAGGGCGTGGCGACGCATGTGCGGATCCTGAAGGGGCCCAGGATGGGCGTGTGGCGGCAGTATGCGGTGGAGCGCTGCGGGCTGTCCGTGAGGAATATCAAGATCCGGGTGGCACGCGTGGGGATTCATGTCTGGTAGGGTGTTCTGGAAGCCTTGCCGGGGAAGTTAAGCCAGCTTTACTTCCGGGGCCATGAAATGCCGTGCGAGAGCAATGACGCATCAGGATTCATCGTTGGTTGCAGCCCCGCGCGATATGTCGCTTCTGGCATTGCACTGCTCGAATCAGGCCAAACGCGATAATTCATTTTTCCTTTCAGATCACCCGATGCCATCGAAACAAACGACTGGCAGGCGGGGATTTCGCGTGCGCATGATGAATCGCCACCTGCAAAGGTGGTCGGGACTTCCAAGCCCGTTTAATCGAAGCTGTATACGCTTGCCAGCCGGCGCCGTCTTCCCAAAAGCGGCGTCGGCTGGCAATCCGTTCGCCAATCGACGGCGGGCGGTGCGTGGGGGCCCTGTGCCCACCGGCTCATCGATTTCCGGTCTTGGAAGCCACGCATCGCCCGCCACCCTCTTCGGGTGGCACCTCTGTTGCCGACGAGGACGCCCGCATGCCCAAGACCCATCACCCGTACCTGACCGCCACCCTGGGCGAGGCCGCGCTGCGCCTGCCGCCCGAACTGGCGCAGCCGTTGGAAGCCGCTTTCGCCGCCGCCAACGAGGCGCCCGCGCCGATCAACCTGCCCGGCTGCCTGCAGCGCATCCAGGCCGGTGACGCCGCCGATGGACAGCCGTGGACGGGGCCGGCAGGCACACCTGGTGAAGCGGTGGCTGCCGCTCGCAGGGATCGCGCCGCAGTGGGCCTGGTGTCGTTGCTGGAGCTGTACCACGCCGCCGAGCGCGTGCGCGTGGATGGGGAAGAGAAAGACGATATCGGCGACGGTGCGCGCGAAGGGCTGATGCTGGCCTGCCGGGGGCTGGCCGAGTATGTGGCGTTGCAGGTGCGTGGGGCTCGGTAGTGCGGAACATTGGGGCCATCAGCGCGAAGCTTCACGACGTCGCAAGCCCCGCTCTCAGCCGGAACTACCGTGCACAGTAGTAGGGATAAACGGGAAACGAGAGCGAGCGAACCGGGTCAACTGCGATGACCTCGGCATCACCGAATGCGGCGTAGGCAACGCTTGCCCGCAAGGTCTGGCCTGGCTCCAAGCGAACTTCACCACATCCTCCGGGGCAGTAGGTGGTCATAGCTGCCTTCGGATGTAGAGGTCCCGTGGTTGTGGTCAAGACAGCGCCTTCGTACCCCATCGGAAATGTACCGTCTTCGGCAGGCCAGCCTTCTTTCGAAAGGCACAAGGGCGCGCCAACGGCAGACGCCAAGGCTACGTCGTATCGTTTCTTCGCCGGGTTATCCACCACCGAAACCCTGAAATCCTGAGGTTCCGCGCGTCGAAATGGGCTGGCGCAGGCAGCTATCGCCACGCATAGCAAGGTGACTGCCAGAATCCTGCTCATCGAGCGTGGTCCATGATGTGGTCAGGATTGATAAGGCGCTGCTGGCTGGGCAGCGTCTTGAAGATTTTCTGTTGCAGGGGGGATCCGAACTTGTAGGCCACGTCGCCATTGAAGAACTGGTCCTTGTACCCCAGCACGGCATGCCCGACTTCGTGACCCGCGCCCCAAGCCAACCTCGACGGATCATTGAAACTGGCGTGCGTGGTGTTGACGATGACCATTTTCGGCCCGGTGGAAGGCACGCCCCCCAACGTATCTGCACCAACCCCATAAGCCGCATTGATTTGCGCACCCGTCATGCCATTGGCTGGAATGGCGCCCGCACTGGTATCCCGCAATGCCGCAGCCATTGAGCTCATATCTGAGGCAGCTTTCGCCATGTTCTCTGGAGTGGCTGAGCCAGCACCGAAGTTGCGTTGGAAAGACTTCTCCGCACGCTGGAGTGCTTTGCCCCCTTCGGCCAGTGCACCGTTGATCTTGCCCGCCGCTTTCTCCAAGCTGCCAGCGGCGCTCTGCTGGGCGCGGTCGAACTGATTCCATTGCCTGTCCGTCCAGCCGGTACCACGGGACAGGCGCCCGTCCGGGTCGGTAAAGCTATAGGGATTGTTGTTCCCATACCAGTAGCGGTTGTAGTTGGCGCCCGTATTTGGATCGGCTTGTACGGGATCGGCTGAAACGAACCGGGCCGACGCACTGGAAGCGATGGCGCACAGCGCCACGGTCAACAGCCCTGGAATGGCAATGCGCATCACAGTCCTCTTCTCGCGCGTTCGCGCTGGATGGATTGTAGGTAGCTGGCTTCCTGCTCCGGCGTTTTCTGCGTCCAACCAAGTGATTCGGCCTTGGCAAGCCATGCCAGATTCTCGCGAGTCAAACGGTGAAATTCCCCGTGCAACTCAGGTGGCAGATCTTCCGCATTCGAATACCTGGAGCGGATGCGTTGCTGGGTCTGGATGTAGTAGGCATTCGCCTTCCATATCATCGCTACCGGGTCCTTCGGATTGGCGGCCAGCGCCAGATCGGCCACGGCCATGAGCGCATCGGCGTCCTTCTTCGCCCCGTAGTGCTCCATCAGTGTGCTGGCGATGGCGCCTATCCCTTCGTGCGGCAGCAGCGGGCGCAAGTAAAGTCCATTGTCCAATGACGCCTCGGTGATCCCCGTTTCATGCTGGTAGCTGCCGTCGTATTTGAAGCCGCCCGCAGTGGCTTCAACGTTCAACCACATCTGCTGCTCGTCGTCGGCGAACTTCACCAGCAGGTGATTGGGCGCCGTAGCAAGCGCGACAGTCAGCCCCAGCCGCTGGCCCAGGATGACAAAGAGAATGGGCATTGAGACGCAGTTGCCCTTGCGCGTGGCCAAGTAGGTAGCTAGCTGCTTGTTCTTCGGATTCTTACCCAGTGGGTCCGACAGGTCGTAGGTAAAAGGCTTCCCCTGGTTCCACTCGCCCGGCATGTAAAGCGTCTTGAGCAAAGCGTCGAGGACCTGTCGCGCCGTCGGGTTGCCAGGCACATTGCCGCGTACAGCGTGCTCCCACTGATCGACTTGCCGACGCACTGCCACAGTGTCATTGGACGGATCAATGATGCTATCCACTACCAGCTTGGCGGCGACATAGTCGACACGATCGTCAGGCAGTTGAAACTGGGCATGCAAGGGCGAAGGGTCATCAGCGGCCAAGGCAAGCGGGGCCAGAGCAAACAAACACGCGCCCCAAGCCCGTTCGATCCATCGGCGGCTTGCCTGTCTCCCCATGGCATTCCCTTCCCTTGCCCTCTAATGATCCTATGCGCTGTCAACGGCCACTGTCCAATTGCCACCCTCGACCTGCAGGCAGACGCCCGACTCTTCAACGGCGAAGTTATCCCCCAAAGGATGACGCTCTTGTCGCCCGACATGAAGCCCAGGGGGCCGATGTACCCGCCACACTCATTCTTGGCGTTGGCCCGGCCACAGGCGACGATGCCGAACTCCTCAGTGAAGTTGGCGCACACGTCCCGGACCTGCACGGCGTCCGGGTCCCAAGGGGGCCCGTGAACGGGCCGGCGTGTCGCAGGTCGATCTGGCCGAACGGCTGGGCAACACGCAGACGCTCGTGTCGAAATGCGAGCGCGGGGACGTCGGATAGAGGCCGGGAGCGGATCAAGTTCTCCGAAGCGCTCGGCCTGCTGGGCGAGTACCTCGAGCAGCGCGCTGCCAGACTCCAGCCGAAGTCCAGAAAGAGCAAAGCAAAGGGGCGCTGACTGTACGATGGTGCCGCTTATCCGAATCGAACGGATGACCTACTGTTTACAAGACAGTTGCTCTACCAACTGAGCTAAAGCGGCATGGGGGATGCACCGGCGGCAGCGCCGCGGTCAGGGGATTCTAGCGCAACCTTGCGCATTCCAGCGACCGGCTCTGTGCCGCCCCGCTGCGCTGCTGGGCCTGGGCCGGCTGCGTGCCTGCCGCCAGCTGCCCTTCCAGCCACCACTGGCCGGCGTCGCCGCTGGCGACAAGGCGCGGCTGGAAGCCGGCGGCCTGCACCGCCGCCATGCGCCGCTCGGCGCCTTCGCGGTTGCGGTACTGGCCCAGCGCCACGGCGTTGGCCTCCTCGCCTTGGCTGATGATGTAGTAGTCGCTCAGGCCAGCGGCGACGATGCGTTTCACGGTGGCCTGGGCTTCTTCGCGGTTGGCGGCGGCCGGCAGCATCACCCGGTAACGGGCACTGCCGCTGGCAGCGGGCTGTTCGCGTAGGCGCACCTGGCTGAGCAGCGTGCTGGCCTTGCCCTGCGCACTGGTAGCGGCGGCGCGGTCGGCGAACGGGCCCAGCGCAACGCAGCGCGGCGGCTCGGCGGCCGCGGGCGGGGTTGCGGGCTTTTCCGGCGCCGGGGTCGGGGTCGGTGCAGGCGGTGTTGCCGGTTTGGCAGCGGCCGCAACCGGCGTAGCCTCAGCTACCTGCGGCTTGGGAATTTCCGGCTTGGCCGGCACAGCCGGCGCCGGCGTCGCAGCCACTGCGGTCTTCTCCGCCGGTTCGCGCTCCATCAACGGCGCGGTCGGCGCGGCGGCCGTGGCTTCGGCGGCCGCAGCGGCATCCACGCCACCGGGCACCCAGCGCAGCTCGGCCACGCCGGCCGGTTGCGGCGGCGGCGCAGGCTTCTGCGGCGCATCGCGCAGCAGCCACCAGCAGGCGACGCCAAGATTGAGGATGGCCAGTACGACGATCAGGGCACGGGTCAGCATGCGCGGATACTAGCCTGCGGGCTGGTGCACCGCCCAGCGGGCGAGGCCATCCAGCACCAGCGAGGGGTGGTAATCCGCGCCGGGCAGCAACGGCATCAGCGCCGGTGCGCCGCCACCATGCACCAGCAGCGACGGTGCCACGCCCAGCAGCGTGTGCGCCTGCTGTGCGCTGCGTTCGATCAGTGCCACGGCCGCACCATCGCAGCCGGAGGCGAGCGCGTCGGCGGTGTCATTGGCGAATTCGCTGTAGTCACCGCCGGTAGCCGGCAGCTGCACCGCGCGGGCATGCAGTGCTTCGCGCATGGTGGTGGGCGATGCGGAAATGCGGCCACCGTGGTGCTGGCCGTTGGCGTCGAGCAGATCGATCGTCAGTGCGGTGCCCACCCCGACCACCAGCACCGGGCGCTGCGCCTTGGCCGCAGCCAGCAGGGCCAGGAAGCGGTCCACACCGAATTTTTCGGGCTTGGCATAGGCAATGCGCACACCGGCGCATTCGGCGCTGGTACGCACCACGTGCACGTGCTCGAAGCGACGCTGCAGCTGGTCCAGCATGGCGCTGGTCAGCGACGGTGCGGCCACGCTGGCCACGAACGCGGTGGTGCCGCTGGGCAGGCTGTGCGGCGGCTGTCCGGCCATGCCTTCGGCGCCATGCGCCCAGGCCTGCACGTCACCGGCACGGTCGCCCTGCAACGGCGCGAACTTGAAGCGCGAGTTGCCGAGGTCGAACAACCAATCGCTCATGCCGCCCTCACGCTGACTTCGCCGGCGTGCAGCAGGCGCTCGCGGCCATCGATGCGCACGCGCAGTGCGCCGTCATCGGCGAGGCCAAGCGCGGTACCGTGCTGCCACTGCCCTTCCAGTTCCACCCGTACTTCGCGACCGGCCAGCATGTCGAACGCGGCGTAGCGCGGCAGGAACGGAGCGAGGCCTTCGCGATCGAATTCTTCCAGTGCCGGCAGCAGGCGTGCCAGCACGGCAGCAACCACCGCGTTGCGGTCCACCGGCTTGCCGGCCAGCGTGTCCAGGTCCACCCACGGCTGGGTGATCTGCTCGGCGAAGGACGGCGGCATGTGCGTGTTGATGCCGATGCCGATCACCGCGCGCGCCGGGCCGGCGTATTCGCCACCGCCTTCTGCGAGCAGGCCGACCAGCTTGCGCTTGCCATCGACAATCAGGTCGTTCGGCCACTTCAGCTGCGCCTGGGTGTAGCCCAGGTCGTGCAGCGCTTCGGCCACGGCGATGCCGGCCACCAGGCTCAGCCCGGCCAGGCGACCGAGGCCACCGGAGAACAGCCGCAGCACCGACAGGTAGATATGCGCGGCCAGCGGCGACGCCCACGTACGGCCGCGACGGCCGCGGCCGCCGGTCTGGCGCTCGGCCAGCAGGACGCTCACCCCGCGCTGGGGCGCGCTGCAACGCAGCAATTCGGCGTTGGTCGAGTCCACTGTCCAAGCGACCTGCAGGTCGTGCAGCAGGGCTTGGACGCCGGCAGGCAAGCCGGCACGGATCGCATCAGGGTCCAGCAGGTCGACCGGGCGGGTCAGGCCATAGCCCTCCCCTGCACGGCCCTCGATGTCCACACCGGCGGCTCTAAGTCCTTGAATACGCTTCCAAATGGCCGCCCGGGTCTGGCCCAGCTCACGGGCCAGGGCGTCGCCGGAGAGGCGACCGGCAGCGAGTTTGGCCAGCAGTTGGCGGTCGTCCACGGCAGCTTCCACGAAGTCAGGAAGGAATTATGCGGGAAAGCCGCCAGCGGCGCCCGCCACGCTGGGTTCCGCGGGGGCTTCCAACGGGGCGCCGGGTTCGGGCTAGAATCGGGAACTCACCTTCCCTTAACGTGGATGTCGTCAATGCGCCGTTATGCCCATTGCCTGATCCTGCTGACGATGCCCTTCGCGGCGTCTGCGACGGCAGCGCTGGACGACAGCCGCGGCGCCTGCGTGTCCTCCAACGGCGATGCCGCTTCGCAGCGTGCACCGACCGCGACCGCTTCGGCCGCCACCACCAAGCCGGCACCGGTCCGCCCGGCAGCCAGCACCAGCACGGGCGGCGGTGGCAGCGACGACGACGTGCTGCAGCGCATCCGCGCACCGAAGTGGCACAGCTACCTACCGGGAATGTTCCGCTGATCAAGTCGTTGCTGCAGTGGCTGCGGCCTGCACCGCGGCCGATCGACGATGTACTGTGGAATGAGGCCTGCCGCCGCGCCGCCTGGCTGCACGGTCTGGACGACGATCGCCGCGCGCGATTGCGCCTGCTGGCCACGCGCTTCCTGCACGAGAAGACCATTACCCCGATCGGCGAGCTGCAGCTGGAGGCCGGCGATGGCGTGCTGCTGGCGGCGCTGTGCTGCCTGCCGCTGCTGGAGTTCGGCGAGGTGGGTCTGGAAGGCTGGTCACAGCTGATCGTCTACCCCGATGCATTCCGCGTACATCGCCGCCACATGGATGCGGCCGGCGTACTGCATGAGTGGGATGACGAACTGATTGGCGAGTCGTGGGACAGCGGTCCGTTGATCCTGTCGTGGGCCGATGTGCAGGCCGACCTGGCGACGCCGCACGAGGGCTACTGCGTGGCGGTGCACGAGATGGTGCACAAGCTGGATGCGCTGGATGGTGCGATGGACGGCACGCCGCCACTGCCGCGCGAGTGGCAGCGCGAGTGGGCAGCCACCTTCCAGCGTTCCTACGATGCCTTCTGCGCGCAGGTGGATGCCGGCGAGGAAACGTTGATCGACCCGTACGCGGCCGAGGCGCCGGAAGAGTTCTTCGCGGTGGCCAGCGAGTATCACTTCTCGGCACCGGATCTGCTGCAGCAGGCGTTGCCGGAGGTCGCCGCGCAGCTGCAGCGGTTCTATGGCGAGCCGCCGAAGATCGAAACACGGTAGTGCCGGCCGCTGGCCGGCAACCTCATGATCTTCGATGGCATTGCTTGGTTGCCGGCCAGCGGCCGGCACTACCGATCAACGAGGTTTACGGCCCCGGCGGCAAACGCACTTCGAAACGGGCGCCGCCCAGTTCGCTGGAACGGCCGACGGCCAGTTCGCCGCGGTAATCCTTGATCAGGTCCTGCACGATCGACAGGCCGATGCCGTGGCCCTGCACGCGCTCGTCGCCACGCACACCACGCTGCAGCACCTTGCCGATGTCGTCCGGGGCGATACCCGGGCCATCGTCGTCCACCGCCAGCAGCAGGCCTGCGCGGCGCGCGTTCGGTGCCGGCAGCGGCTGCGCGGTCAGCAGCACGCGGCGGTTGGCCCACTTGAAGGCGTTTTCCAGCAGGTTGCCGAGCAGTTCCTGCAGGTCGCCCGGTTCGCCGTGGAAGCGCGCGGCCGGATCGATGTCGAACTCGCACAGCACGCCCTTGGAGGCGTAGACCTTCTCCAGGCCACGTACGATTTCCTCGGCGTTGGACTCGATCGGCAGCGGCGCGGAGAACAGCTTGTGGCCCGACGACGCAGCACGTGCCAGCTGGTACGAAACCAGGTTGTTCATGCGCTGCAGCTGCACGTCCAGCTCTTCGCGCAGCGCGCCATCGCCCGCGCCGCTGTCCATCTGCGTGCGCAGCACCGCAATGGGCGTCTTCAGGCTGTGTGCCAGGTCGGCCAGGGTGTTGCGCTGGCGCTCGAGGTTCTCGCGCTCGCTTTCAATGAAGGCGTTGATGCTGTCGGTCAGCGGTTCCAGCTCGCGCGGGTGGCGCTCGCTCATGCGCTCGGTCTCGCCGCGCTGCACCTTGGTCAGCTCGGTGATCACCCGGCGCAGCGGACGCAGGCTCCACTGCAGGATGACGGTCTGCAGCAGCAGCAGGATCAGGCCGATGCCGCCCAGGTAGAACCAGACACGGCCACGGAACACGCGCAGCTGCGCACCCAACGCGCGCGAGTCTTCCATCACATAGATGGTGTACGGGAATTCGGTGGCCGGGTCGGCGTCGGCGTCCCACACCAGGCCCAGGCCATAGCGGTACACCGAACCCTGGCTGCCGTCGATCTGGATCATCGGCAGCGGGCCTTCGAACACTTCCTGGCGCGGTGCCAGCAGGCCGCCGCCGACGGTGGGCAGCATCGGGCCTTCGGCGGACATCGAATTGCCCTTGCCGTGCGGCATCACCACCTGCAGGTACAGGCCACTGCCCGGCACGTCGAAGCGCGAATCCGGCGGCTGCTCGCGGATGTACAGCGAGCGGTCACGGGTGAAGTCGATGCCGGCCGCGTACGCGGTGGCGTAGTTCTTCAGGCGCTCACGCAGGTTCGCCTTCGCCGTATCGGCGAAGGCGGCGTCGAGTGCGTAACCGGCCAGGGCCAGGAACGCGACCAGGCCCACGGACGCGGCAAGCATCTGGCGCGCCTGCAGGGAGCGCGGCCGCCAGCGTCGGAAGAACCACAGACGGCCGGACATCATGGTCTCGCCAGGCTGAGCCGGCTCAGCCCTCGTTGCGCGGAATCGCGAAACGGTAGCCGCGGCCGCGCACGGTCTCGATCGGCTTCAGTTCGCCATCCGGGTCCAGCTTCTTGCGCAGGCGGCCGATGAACACTTCCAGCACGTTCGAGTCGCGGTCGAAGTCCTGCTGGTAGATGTGCTCGGTGAGGTCGGCCTTGGAGACCAGTTCACCGGCGTGCATCATCAGGTACTCCAGCACCTTGTATTCGTAGCTGGTCAAGTCGACATTGCTGCCGGCCACGCTGACGGTCTGCGCAGCCAGGTCCAGGGCGACCGGGCCGCATTCCAGCGTCGGCTTGCTCCAGCCGGCGGCGCGGCGCAGCAGCGCGTTGACGCGGGCCAGCAGCTCTTCGACGTGGAACGGCTTGACCAGGTAGTCGTCGGCGCCCTGCTTCAGGCCTTCGACCTTGTCCTGCCAGCTCGAACGCGCGGTCAGGATCAGCACCGGGAACTTCTTGCCTTTGTCACGCAGGGCCTTGATCAGCTCCATGCCCGACATCTTGGGCAGGCCGAGGTCGATGATGCCGACATCGAACGGAACTTCGCGCCCCATGTAGAGGCCTTCCTCGCCGTCCTGCGCAGCATCGACGGCAAAGCCTTCGCGCTTGAGCCGGGCTGCCAGGGTCTCACGCAGCGGGGCTTCGTCTTCGACCAGAAGGATACGCATGAACTCTCCCTAGTGTCCTGGGTGTGGCCCGGAGGCCTGTGGGGTACGGGTTGATAGCGACAACTATCCCTGTTCAGGGGTTATCGCCGCGTAGTGATGACATATCCGACCGCGGCGTGCGCGGCTGTGAACGCGACGGTGCGGGGTCGTCCATGTAGCGGACCCGGCCCCGGTCGTCCATGTACTTCACCCGGTTGATGTCACGCCCATCGAACGGCACGCGCTCGGCGCCGAGGATGTGGCCGCCGGTGGTGCGCTGCACGCGGCGCACGGCATCGGACAGCGAGCGCTCGTCGCCACGGCCACCGCGCTCGCCCCGCTCCATCATCTCCGCGCGCCCCTGATCGCCACGCGGCGGCTGTTGCGCCAGCGCCGAAGACAGCGGCGCAGCCGCCAGCACCACGCAGGTGGCCAGGGCAATGCGGCGATGGAAGGGAGCGGAAGACATCGATGCGATCCTAGCCGAGCACGGCGATTCGTTCAAAAGTCGTAAATCCGGGAGCCGGGTTCGGGACCCGGCGCTTTACAAATCCTTTGCAAATTCTTGGTTTGGGGCAGTGAATCCGGTCTGAACTTTTCCGGCCCTGCGCTCGCGTCGTTCATCTAGGTGAACATTCGGGACGAATCGCCGCCCCTTGTCAAGTCAGGACCGTGACCGACGTCACGCCGCGGCGCGATCAGCTTCGCGTTCGGTGACCGCCAGGGCCTGTTCGATCAGGCTCCAGCCGGCGCCGGGGCGGTGTGCGCCCTCGCTCAGCACCTGGCGGAAGGCGCGACCACCGGGCTGGCCATGGAACAGGCCGAGCAGGTGGCGGGTGATGTGCTTCAGCGCCAGGCCTTCGCCCAGCCGCGCATCGATGTAGGGGCGCATCGCGCGCAGCAGGTCACCACGTGCCTGTAGCGGGGCGCCGGTGTGCAGCGCCTCCAGCTGATGCAGCAGATAGGGGTCGTGATAGGCCGCCCGGCCCAGCATCACGCCATCGACGTGCGCGGCCTGCGCCTGTACCGCCTCGATGCTGGCCAGGCCACCGTTGATAACCACCGGCAGCGCCGGGCGCTCCTGCTTCAGGCGGTAGGCCCAGTCGTACTTCAGCGGCGGAACCTCGCGGTTCTCCTTCGGCGACAGGCCCTTCAGCCACGCGTTGCGCGCATGCACCACCACCATCGCCGCACCAGCGGCGACCTGGCGGTCGACGAAGCTGGCAAACACGTCGTAGTCGTTGTCCTCGTCCACGCCCAGGCGGCACTTCACCGTTACCGGGATGTCGACCGCATCGACCATGGCCGCCACGCACTCGGCCACCAGTACCGGCTCGCGCATCAGGCAGGCGCCGAAACGCCCGGCCTGCACGCGGTCGGACGGGCAGCCGCAGTTGAGGTTGACCTCGTCGTATCCCCACTCGGCGGCAATGCGCGCAGCCTGCGCCAGCAGGGCCGGATCGCTGCCGCCCAGCTGCAGCGCCAGCGGCTGTTCGCTGCGGTCGAAGCCGAGCAGGCGCTCGCGGTCGCCGTGGATGACCGCGTTGGCGTGCACCATCTCCGTGTACAGGCGTGCACCCGGCGCCAGCACGCGATGGAACACGCGGCAATGGCGGTCGGTCCAGTCCATCATCGGGGCAACGGACAGGCGCAGGGAATCAGCGTAACGGGCGGTGGCGGACGTCATCGGGGTGTTGATCGTGGAGACTGGCATTGCCAGTGAGATCAATAGTTTACACCGCTCGGCTGAATGGCGGCGGCTGGCGCCCGGATAGCGCTGGGGCGCCCGGGCCCAAGGGCCGTCCGCAGGCCGGGCGGCGCCACCCCACAATGACGGGCAACCGGTCACAGTTGTCGCGATTCGTTGACGACGACGAAATATTGACGCCGTTATAGTCCGTCGCTCGCAATGGATTGGACGTGTGGAGCAGATGATGCAGCACAAGCGTTTGAGCAGGACCCTCGCCACCGCGCTGGCGGTCGCCGTACTGGCCATCGGCACGGCAACCGCAGCACCGGCTGCCACCGGGCTGAGCCCGACCTTCACCACCTGCCGTGACAAGGCACAGGGTGCGATCGAGCAGGCCGCCTGCCTGACCTCGGAAAGCGCACGCCAGGACCAGCGCCTGAACCAGGCCTACCGCCAGCTGCAGGCAAAGCTGAGTGGCGCAAAAAGGACCAAGCTGGTGAATGCCCAGCGCGCGTGGCTGCAGTCGCGCAGCCGCGATGGCGAACTGGATACCGCGCTGTACGACGATTCGCAGCCCGGCAACCTGCAGGGCGAGCTGAACGATGTGATGCGCCTGAGCGCGCGTGCCGACCAGCTGCAGAAGTACCTGCAGCTGCTGGACTGACCCTTGAGGGGCAAACCCTCTGACTGCACAAGGATGTAAGACATGCCAACCAACATCGATACCCATGATCTCGATGCCACCTCCGGCGCCGTGTATTTCGCCGTCGGCCGTGGTACCGAAGGGGGTCCCGCCTCCTACCATCTGGCCATCGCCGGCATCACCCAGGGCGTGACCGAACCGCACTGGGGCACGGTGAACAAAGTCGCGCAGAACAGCGGTTACAGCCTGGGCGCGATCCAGGTCGACTTCGGCCAGCGCGGCGAGTGGGCGCTGGGCGCCATCGACGGCCACGCACTGAAGGCGGGCGAGACGACCTATGTCGACGCCGTGATCGATCAGGCCAGCACCTATGCCAAGGCGCACAACCTGCCCTTCACCCAGGACCACGCCGACCTGCGCCGCGACCTGCTCAGCCACGGCAATGGCCTGAGCGGGCGCAGCTCGATCCAGTTCATCGATACCAACACGCGCGACAGCATCAACGCCTGGGCCGGTTCGGCCGAGGGCAAGCAGTGGATCCACGCGAACATCGACTACCCGCAGGTGCGCAACGCCACCCGGATCGGCATGGCGATGGTGGACGCACACGGCAGCGGCATCGCCGAGGAAAACCGCTTCGAAGCGATCAGCCTGATCGCCAAGACCGCCAACCAGTTGCCCAGCCAGCTGCCCAAGCTGCAGAAGGTGCTGGAAGAAGGCGGTGACTACGAGGCGCTGCGCGCGAAGGCCGGGCAGATCCGCGAGACCTACCAGTACTTCGACGCGCCCAAGGCCGGCGACATCGCCGTGCGCTACGAAAATGCCTACGCCAACAACAAGGACGCAATGGACCGCGCCCATGCCAAGGTCAGCAGCCGCGACTACTCGCCCGCCGGTGAGCACAACGATGCGGACATCAAGGTGGCGCTGGACCAGATCGGCGCACCGCGCCAGCAAGCCGGTTCGCAGACGTTGAAGGAAGGGTCCAGCGGCCGTGACGTGCTGAAGCTGGAGAGCAATCTGGTCACGCTGGGCTATGCCAGTGCTGGCGGCCAGCAGACGCTGAATCCGGACCGGCGCTTCGATGCCACCACCCGCAAGGCGGTGGAAGACTTCCAGCGCGCACACAACCTGGACCCGGTGGACGGCAAGGCCGGGCCAGCCACGCTGGCCGCGATCGACCGCGACGCGCGCGAACTCCAGGGCAACCTGGCCGCGCTGGGGCTGACCGACGCCAAGGGCCAGGCCATCGGCAGCGATGGCTATCTGGGCGGTGGCAGCCGCCATGCGATCAACGCTTTCCAGCAGCAGCATGGCCTGCCCGCGACCGGCATTGCCGATGCGGAAACCCGCCAGGCGCTGGCCAATGAAGTGCAGCAGCGTGCGCAGGCACAGGGCAACACCCCGGGGCAGCAGGCCGCGGCCGAGCCTGCGCGCGAGACGGTGTACCCGATGTCCGACCCGCGCAGCCCGCAGAACTGGCTGTACACCGAGACCCTGGTGCAGGTGAAGTTCGCCGAGGAAGCGCGTGGCCTGCCCTCCGGCGAGCATAGCGAGAAGCTGGCCGCTGCGCTTACCGTGGAAGCTGCACGTGCCGGCCTGTACCGGGTTGATCGCGTTGAACTGAACCAGGATGGCTCGATGGCGCGCGCGGTGCAGGCCAATGCACTGCACGACGAAAGCGCGTTGAACCGCAATACCGCGCCGGTATCGACGGCGGACGCGATGCGCCAGAGCGTGCAGGAAAACAGCGAGCGGGCATTGCAGGTGAGCGATCAGCAGCGCGAGCAACAGAAGATCGACCAGCAGACCCAGCAGCACGGCCCGCGGGCCATGATGGCGTAAGAGAGCGGGCCCACGGGCCTGCGAGTGCCATTGCCTTGCTCACCCCTCGTCGGCTTGAGGCCGACGGGGGCATTGGTTGAGGTGCGTCGAGGATTGTCGCAAATGCGAGGTCTTGCGCCCGGGCGCGTGCTCACGCTTCGAGGTAGTCGGCCTCGCGGTGTAGTCGATCCGGTTTGATCGCGTCGACGCTTTGACGACAGATAAGTCCGTCCGGAGCTTTCCCCAAGTGATCAGTACCCGCCATCCATAGGCGGTCTGCTTCTTGAAACACTGCCGCCTCAGGCGGTCAGGTCTCACAGGTGGGCGTCGCGCAGATCAATCTGCACCTTCGGCGTCACGTGCTGATAATCGAACACCGCACCCAGAGGGCCGGCCGAGGCAAAGAACACCTGCCCACGCACGCGGTAGACCTGCGTGTCATCGGCATCGTAGCGCTGCATATCCCGCATGCGGCCGAGGAATTCGATGACCATGTTGGCCATGCCCTGGGCGGCGCATTCGCGATCACGCTCGCTGGGCCTCTCGTCGATGTCCTCAACGTTCTGCGACGCTGCCAGACAGCGGAAGGCAGCGAGGCATGCCGCCGCTCTACAATCGGGCCATGGCCACCCACCGCCCGCAGTTCTTCGACCCCGCCACCGAACAGGGCGTGCTGCGCCTGTCGATCGCCGCCTCGCTGCTGCTGGCCGCCGCAGCAGTGGTATTCGGCCTGCTGGCCAATTCCTCGCTGATCATCTTCGATGGCATCTACGGCCTGATCGACGTGGTGATGACCTGGCTGTCGCTGCTGGTGGCACGCCTGATCGCGCTGTCCACCCAGACCGATGCGTTGCAGTCGAGGCTCAACCAGCGCTTCACCATGGGTTTCTGGCACCTTGAGCCGATCGTGTTGGGGGTCAGCGGCACGCTGATGATCGGTGCGGCACTGTATGCCCTGGTCAATGCGGTGGATGTACTGATGTCCGGGGGCCGCCACATTGCGCTGGGCCCGGCCATCGCCTTCGCCGGGCTGTCCATCGTCGGCGAAGGCGCACTGGCCTGGTTCATCCTGCGCGCCAACCGCCGCATCGGCTCGGAGTTCATCGCACTGGATGCGAAGAACTGGGTGATCGCGGCCAGCATGTCGGCCTGCTACCTGCTGGCCTTCCTCGGCGGCGTGCTGGTGCAGGGCACGTCCTGGGCCTGGGTCGGGCCGTACATCGACCCGGCCATCCTTGCCTTCGTCTGCGTGCTGGTGATGATCGCCCCGCTCGGCACCGTGCGCCGGGCGCTGGCCGGCATCCTGCTGGTCACCCCGCCGGAGCTGCAGGCGCACGTGGATGCCGTGGCACGCGCGATCGTGGCCAAGCATGGCTTCGTCGAGCACCGCAGCTACGTGGCGCAGGTGGGGCGAGGTGAGCAGATCGAGCTGTTCTTCGTGGTGCCGGAAAACGACCCACCGCGGCCGCTGGTGGAATGGGACCAGCTGCGCGACGAGATCGGCGACGCGCTGGGCGAGGCCTCGCCGGACCGCTGGCTGACCATCATGTTCACCACCGACCGCGAGTGGACGATCTAGGCCGACAGGACGATCGATCAAGTTTTTCGTACGCCCTGCAACCCAACGTACGCGGAAACCGGGCAAAGTAGGCTCCAACGCAAACATCCACCCACCGACCAGGAGCATCCCGATGTCCATCGAAAAGGTTCTGTACACCGCCCAGGCCACCTCCACCGGCGGCCGTGAAGGCCGTTCCGTCTCCTCCGACAACGTGCTGGACATCCAGCTGTCGACCCCGCGCGAGCTGGGCGGCGCCGGTGGCCCGGGCACCAACCCCGAACAGCTGTTCGCCGCCGGCTATTCGGCCTGCTTCCTGGGCGCGCTGAAGTTCGTGGCCGGCCAGGCCAAGGTCGCGCTGCCGGCCGACACCACCGTGACCGGCAAAGTGGGCATCGGCCAGATCCCGACCGGCTTCGGCATCGAAGCCGAGCTGACCATCAACGTGCCGGGCGTGCCGCGCGAGCAGGTCGAAGAGCTTGTGCAGAAGGCGCACATCGTGTGCCCGTACTCGAATGCCACCCGCGGCAACATCGACGTGACGCTGATCGTTGCCTGACGGGGTGCTGCCGGCCAGCGGCCGGCACTACCAACGTAAAGAGCAAAAAAATGGGCGGATGCCGGTCGAAACCGAACATCCGCCCATCCCACCTTCGTTGTCCCACAGGGGGCATGAGGTTGCCGGCCAGCGGCCGGCACTACCAGGTCACTTCTCGCTGGTGATGAGCTGCACGACGCTGGAGAAATCCAGCTTGCCGCGGCCGGCCTGGTGGTTCATCGAGTACAGGTTGCGGGCCACTTCGCCCAGCGGAATCGAGGCACCGACACTCATCGCCGCTTCCACCGCCAGGCCCATGTCCTTCAGCATCAGATCGCTGCCGAAACCGCCGCTGTAGCCACGCGAGGCCGGCGCATTCTCCAGCACGCCCGGCCACGGGTTGCACACCTCGGTAGCCCAGCTGCGGCCGGTGCTGACCGCCATCATCTGCGACAGCACCTTCGGGTCCAGGCCGTGCGCCACGCCCAGTGCGATGGCTTCACCGGTCACCGCCATGATCACGCCCAGCGCCATGTTGTTGCACAGCTTGGCGACCTGACCGGCACCGCTGGCGCCAACGTGGAAGATGTTCTTGCCCATCGCCTGCAGTACCGGGCGGGCGCGCTCCAGCGCGTCCTCCTCGCCACCGACGATGAAGGTCAGGGTGCCCGCCTGTGCCCCTGCGGTACCACCGGACACCGGTGCGTCGATCATCTGCAGGCCACGTGCGGCGGCGGCTTCCGAGACCTTGCGGGCGCTGGCCGGTGCGATCGTGCTGCAGTCGATGACCAGTGCACCGGCGGGGATCGCGGCAAGAATGCCGTCGTCGCCCAGGTACACGCCTTCGACATGACGGCTGGCCGGCAGCATCGAGATCACCACCTCGGCATCGGCCAGGGTGTCGCGCGCCGACGCGGCGGCGCTGGCGCCGGCGTCGACAGCGGCCTGCACCGCGGCCGGGACCAGATCGAACACGCGCACGCTGTGGCCGTTCTTGACCAGATTGGCGGCCATCGGGCCACCCATGTTGCCCAACCCGATGAATGCAATGCGGCTCATGCAAGGCTCCTTTCAACAAGGGGAGTGCCCAGGTCGGCCAGCGGATGCGCGGCGTCGGCCCAGGGGGAAGCGAAGAAGGTGTCGGCCCACGCGCCGGTGGCCTCGGCCAGGGTGGCCGGGTTCCACTGCGGATTGCGGTCCTTGTCGATCAGCAGCGCGCGGATGCCCTCGGCGAAATCACCGTGGGCGGCGCAATGCAGGGCGACGATGTACTCCAGGCGATAGATCGCGGCCAGGTCCTGGCCGGCACTGCGGCGCTGCAGTTCGTACGCCAACCGTGCCGAACCCGGTGCACCGGCCGCAAGGGTCTTCTGAGCTGCCTGCAACCAGGCGTCGTCGGTCTGCAGGCTGGCAATGCGCGCAACGACGGCTTCAAGGTCATCGCCTTCGCACAACGCATCGACCTGCGCCGCGTGGGCCAGCAGTGGACCGGTGGCGGCATCACTGGCATGCGACTGCAGCAGATGGGTCAGGCGTTCGTGGTTGTGTGCGGAATCACTGGACCAGGCCACCTGCAGCAGCGCATCGAACACTGCACTGCGGCGCTCTTCGGCCACGTGCACGTCGGCCAGGCCGGCGTAGATAGCGTCGCCCGGGTTGAGCAGCGCGCCGGTCAGCGCCAGGAACAGGCCGCCCTTGCCCGGTACGCGCGGCAGCAGCCAGCTGCCACCGACATCGGGGAACAGGCCGACGGTGATTTCCGGGAAGGCCAGCTTGGAGCGCTCGCTGACCACGCGGTGGCTGGCGCCGGACATCAGGCCGATGCCGCCGCCCATCACGATGCCATGGCCCCAGCACAGGATCGGCTTGGCGTAGGTGTGGATGAGATGATCGACGCGGTATTCAACGTCGAAGAACTCGGCGGCGTAGTCGTTCTCGCGGATGTCGCTGCGGCCAGCCTCGCGGAAGGCAACCATGCTCTTGTACAGGCTGTGCAGGTCGCCGCCGGCGCAGAACGCCTTCTCACCGGCACCCTGCAGCACCACCATGGCGATGCCGTCGTCATCGGCCCAGGCATTCAGCTGCTTCAGCAGCAGGTGCGCCATCGGCAGCGAGAAACCATTGAGCGTGCGCGGCGCGTTGAGCGTGGCGATGCCGATGCGCGTGCCGTTGCCGGCCACGCGCTCTTCGAACAGCACCGGTGCGTCGTCGGCAGCGGTGTCGGTGCTCATGCGTTCTTCCACTGCGCGGCGCGCTTTTCCAGGAAGGCGGTCACGCCCTCGACCTGATCAGCGGTATCGAACAGGTCGACGAAGGCTTCGCGCTCGGCCACCAGCGCCGAGGCGTGGGTGCCGGTGCGGGTGGACTGCACCAGGGTCTTGCAGGCGGCGATGCTGGTCGGGCTCTGCTTGCCGGCCTTCTTCGCCCATTCCAGGGCCAGTGCCTTGGATTCGCCCTTGCCGACCTTTTCTTCGGCCAGGCCAATGCGCAGTGCGGTCTCGGCATTGATGCGCTCGCCCAGCAGGATCATGCGCTTGGCCCAGCCCTCACCGACCAGGCGCGGCAGGTTCTGGGTGCCACCGGCGCACGGCAACAGGCCGACGGTGGCCTCCGGCAGCGCGACCTGGGCGTGGTCTTCGATGATGCGCAGGTCGCAGGCCAGTGCGCATTCCAGGCCACCGCCCATGGCATAGCCGTTGATCGCGGCGATCGACACACCACGGAAACCGGACAGCGCTTCGAAGGCTTCACCGAAACGGCGCGCGGCCTCGCGTGCAGCGGCCTTGTCGCCGGAGGCGAACTGGTTGAGGTCGGCACCGGCGGAGAAGAACTTCTCGCCGTCACCGGTGATCACCAGCGCGTAGATGTCGCGGTCTGCGTTGAGCGCACCCACCAGGTCGCGCAGCGCCGACAGGCTGTGCACGGTCCAGGTGTGCGCCGGCGGGTTGTTCAGGGTGACCACGGCGGTGTGACCATCCACCTCCACCTTCAGGCCCACGTGCTCCTGGGTACGCCAATCCTTCATCGCAGTTCCTCTTCGGTGTTGAGCAGGTGACGGGCAACGATCACCCGCATGATCTCGTTGGTGCCTTCCAGGATCTGGTGCACGCGGCAGTCACGCAGCAGGCGCTCGATCGGGTATTCGCGGATGTAGCCGTAGCCGCCGTGGATCTGCAGCGCTTCGTTGCAGACGTTGAAGCCGGCATCGGTGGCGAAGCGCTTGGCCATCGCGCACCACACGTTGGCGTCGCTGGCACCGGCATCGAGCTTGCGCGCGGCGGTGTGCACCATCTGCCGGGCGGCGACCAGCTGGGTGACCATGTCGGCCAGCTTGAACTGCAGCGCCTGGAACTCGGCCAGCGCCTTGCCGAACTGGCGGCGCTCGCCCATGTAGCGGCGTGCGGCATCCAGCGCACCCTGCGCGGCACCCAGCGAGCAGGCGGCGATGTTGATGCGGCCGCCGTCCAGACCCTTCATCGCCAGCTTGAAGCCGCCGCCTTCCTCTCCCAGAAGGTGGCTGACCGGCACGCGGACGTTTTCGAAGGTGATGCCACGGGTGGGCTGGCTGTTCCAGCCCATCTTCTCTTCCTTGCGGCCGAAGCTGATGCCCGGCAGGTCCGACGGCACCGCAATGGCGCTGACACCGCCGGCACCGGCACCACCGGTGCGCGCCATCACCACCAGCATCTCGGTGGCACCGGCGCCGGAAATGAAGGCCTTGGAGCCATTCAGCACATAGAAGTCGCCATCGCGCACGGCGGTGGTCTTCAGCGAGGCCGCATCGGAACCCGCACCCGGTTCGGTCAGGCAGTACGAGGCCAGCTTGAGGCCCGAGGACAGATCGGTGCCCCACGCATCGCGCAGGGCCGGCTGGCCCCACTTGGACACCATCCACGAGGCCATGTTGTGGATGCTGATGTAAGCCGCGGTCGACGGATCGACGTTGGCGAGCTCCTCGATGACGACGGCGGCGTCCAGTCGGCTCAGGCCGCTGCCGCCCACTTCCGGGTCCATGTACAGGCCGCAGAAGCCCAGTTCACCGGCCTTGGCGATCGCCTCGCGCGGAAAGATGCCCTCCGCATCCCATCGCGCGGCGTGCGGCGCCAGTTCGGCCTGTGCGAAGTCGCGCGCCGCCTCGCGGTACGCCTGCTGCGCTTCTTCCAGTTCCGTCGTCATCGAGTGGCTCATGGCTGCTCCTGCCGTTACTTCAGGCTGATCGTGGTGTTGACGCCGTGGCTCAGCGTCTCGTCATCGAACCAGCGCGCGGTGACCGTCTTGGTCTGGGTGTAGAACAGCACCACCTGCTTGCCATACGGGCCCAGGTCACCCAGCTTGGAGGCGCGCGAACCGGTGAACGAGAACAGCGGCACCGGCACCGGGATCGGCACGTTGATGCCGACCTGGCCGACGTCGATGTCTTCCTGGAACTTGCGCGCGGCCGCGCCGGACTGGGTGAACAGTGCGGTGCCGTTGCCATTCGGGTTGCTGTTGACCATCGCGATGGCGTCTTCCAGCGTTTCTGCTTCGAGGATGACCAGCACCGGCCCGAAGATTTCTTCCTGGTAGATGCGCATGTCGGTGGTGACACCGGCAAAGATGGTCGGGCCAACGAAGTTGCCCTTCTCGAAGCCATCGACCTGCGGCTTGCGGCCATCGAGCACCAGCTTGGCGCCCTGCTCCACGCCCGAGGCGATCAGGCCTTCCACGCGCTCGCGGGCGCTGCAGGAAATGACCGGGCCGACGTCGGTGCCGGACACGGTGCCGGCGCTGACCTTCAACGTCTTGGCCTTTTCGACCAGGTCCTGCACCCAGTTGCGCGCCTCACCGACCAGCACCAGGGTGGAGGCGGCCATGCAGCGCTGGCCCGCGGCACCGAAGGCGGCACCGACCATTGCGTTGAGGGTCTGTTCCTTGTTGGCGTCCGGCAGCACCACGGCGTGGTTCTTGGCGCCCATCATGCACTGCACGCGCTTGCCGGCCAGCGAGGCACGGTTGTAGACGTGGGTACCGACGCGGGTGGAGCCGACGAACGACACGGCCTTGATGTCCGGGTGGTCGCAGATCGCGTTGACCACTTCTTCGCCGCCGTGGACGACGTTCAGCACGCCCTTCGGAATGCCGGCTTCCAGGGCAAGCTCGACCAGGCGCATGGTGACCATCGGGTCCTGCTCGGACGGCTTGAGGATGAAGGTGTTGCCCGTTGCAATCGCCATCGGGAACATCCACAGCGGGATCATCGCCGGGAAGTTGAACGGGGTGATGCCAGCGCACACGCCCAGCGGCTGCATGATCGTGTAGGTGTCCACGCCATTGGCCACGTTGTTGGCCAGCTCGCCCAGCTGCAGGTTGCCGATGGCGGCGGCGTGCTCGACCACTTCCAGGCCACGGAACACATCACCTTCGGCGTCCGGCAGGGTCTTGCCCTGTTCGGCGGTGAGGATGTGGGCCAGCTCGCTCATGTTCTCGCGGATCAGCTGCTGGTACTTCAGGAAGATGCGCGCGCGGGTGCCGATCGGGGTCTTGCGCCAGGTCTTGAAGGCTTCCTTGGCGGCGGCGACGGCGGCGTCCACTTCGCCGGTGGTGGCGAACGGCACCTTGGCCAGCACGTCCTGGGTGGCCGGATTGATCACGTCCTGCCAGTGGGAGGTGGCCGATTCAACGAACTGGCCATCGATCAGCATGCGGATACGGGGCGCTGCAACAGTCATGACGACAATCCCACGGGGTGCGAAAGATGCTTGGCATTATTCACAGCAACCGACTCGATTTCCGGGCTGAATCCGCTTAATCTGGCCAACACGCCAGACGATTCATGTTAATTCTGTGAATTATTCAGCCACCCAGCGGCAGCTTGGCCTGCGCTTGCTACGGCTGCGCGAGCAGCGCGGCTACAGCCAGGTGGACCTGGCCCGCGCCTTGGGCCTGTCGGCCAGTTACCTGAACCAGATCGAGCGCAACAAACGCCCACTCACCCCGGCCGTGCAGAAGAAGCTGGGCGAGGTACTGGGCGATGTTTCCTCACTGTTCGACGAAGATGAACCCGCTGCCCTGCAGGAAGCACTGGGCGAGACCCTGCGCGACCTCGGCTTGGCCGACGTCAGCGCGACCGAGCTGCGCGCCCTGGCCGGCAACCTGCCGCAGGTCAGCCGCGCACTGCTGGACCTGCACCGCCGCCACCTGGCGCTGCGCGAGCATGCCGCCGCGCTGGAGTTCCAGCTGGGCGAGCCCGGTGCCGGCAGCACACTGCCGGCCGGCGACCAGGTACGCGAGTTCTTCAACCGCATGCACAACCACATTCCCGAGCTGGACGAGCTGGCCGAGCGCCTGTTCGCCGAGTGGGGGCTGTCACCCGGGCATGTGGCACCGCGGCTGCGCCAGCTGCTGGCCGACCGCCATGGCGTGCTGGTGGAAGTGGCCGCCCTGCAGGCCGGGCGCGAGAAACGACAATACGATGCCGGTGCGCGGCGGCTGTGGCTGCCCGATTACCTGGAGCCCGGCCAGCAGGCGTTCCAGATGGCGGCCGAGCTGGCCCTTCACGGCTACCTGCCGCAGATCGATGCGGTAGTGGCGCGCGCTGGCTTTACCGATGAGGCACGCATCGCGCAGGCGCGGATTGGCTTGTCGAATTACTTCGCCGGTGCGTTGGTGATGCCGTACATGCGTTTCCTGCGTGCGGCCGAGGCCAGCAGTTACGACATCGAGCTGCTGGCGCACCAGTTCGGCGTGGGCTTTGAAGCGGTCTGTCATCGGCTGAGCACGTTGGCGCGGCGCAGCGCGCCCGGGCTGCCGTTCTTCTTCATCCGCGTGGATCGCGCCGGCAACGTCTCCAAGCGCCATTCGGCCACCGACTTCCACTTCTCGCAGGTGGGAGGGTCGTGCCCGCTGTGGATCGTCTACGAGGCGTTCAACCAGCCCGGCCGCATCCTCACCCAGACCGCGCGCATGCCCGATGGGCGGCGCCACTTCTGGCTGGCGCGGCAGGTCAGCAGCGGGCCGGTGGGCCATGGCCAGCCACGCAAGACCTTCGCGGTGGCGCTGGGCTGCGACCTGCAGCACGCCGAACGACTGGTGTATTCGCTGGGGCTGGATGTACAGAGCCCGGGGAACTCGGTGTCGATCGGGCCGGGTTGCCGGGTGTGCCCGCGCGAGGACTGCATGCAGCGCGCGTTCGCGCAGTTGCCGGGGCGGTAGGGTTGGTTCGGCAGGGCTGCGCCCTGCACCTGCGGTAGTGCCGGCCGCTGGCCGGCAACCTCAAAAGCAACAGCGGGCTTTCCGTGGGATGGCGGGGCGGTGTCGGATTGCGGGGACGCCGTGAACCCGTCCCTGAAGTGCCCCCCCGGCATCCATGCCGCGGACACCCCGCAATCCGACACCACCCCGCCTTCGACAGTTTCCTCCTGCTGCTGGAACCTGATGCTGATGCTGATGCTGATGCTGATGGTGGGTGCCGACCGTTGGTCGGCACGCTCTGGCCCTGCGCGAAATGCATCCACGCATGGCGTGGATCTACTGCCGGCTCAGTAGATCGGCGTGACCTTCATCTGCGGCAGCGGACGCGGTGCTCCGTCGGTAAGGTCCGGGCCGAGGTCTTCCCAGGTACGTCCCTGCTCGACCATCAACCCCCACAGCTGCTGCGAGGCCAGCCGCTTGTCTTCCGAGCCCAGCTTGTACGACGGCGGTGCCGGTTCCCCGCGGGCAACCATCGCGTACGCCGCGCGGTAAGCCAGTACCTGCTGCGCCGGATCATCGGTGCGTGCCACTTCCAGCGTGTAGCGCTGGTAGGCCGAGGCCAGGTTGCGCCAGCGGATCCAGTAGTGATTCTCGAACGAGAACGAACAGAAGCGCGCACCGGCGAGGCTGCCCTTGTCGGCGATGCGGGTCAGCACCTCCTGCGGCATGTCCAGGTTCATGCCGCCCTCGTCGCCCTGCAGGCTGACGTGCACGATGCGGTCGCGGTAACCCGGCGCGCGCGCCTGCAGCAGATCGCGCCAGTTCTGCATGGTCGCCACCACCGCGAACAGGAAGCGGCCCAGCTCGGCGGCCGCCAGCGGTGTGGCGATCGACTGGTAGGTGCGCTGCCAGCCGTGTCGGTTCTCGGTGGGCAGGAACACCGCGTGCTCCAGCGACTGGCGGCCACTGCTGCCGTGGTTCACCTCTTCGGCGTGCTGCGGGTAGACCAGATTGATGGCGAAGGTCGGCCAGCGCGGCAACGCGGCATCGAACAGATGGATCGGGAAATTGCTGCTGATGCCACCATCGGAGAACCAGCAGATGCGGAAGGCGGTGATCACCGGGCCGCAAGCCTGCCCGGCGCTGGTCAGCCCTTCCATGCTGTCGGCCACGTTGTGCTCGGGGTCGGCCGCCGGCGCGGTCGGCTCGCAGCGTCGTTCGCGGCGTGAGGGTTCATGCAGCGGCACCGCGCTGATCAGCAGCGGGAAGCTCAGGCTCATGCGCGTGGCCACCAGCACCGGCAGCTTCGGGCCCGGCGGCAGGTGGTAGTACTGCCGCCCTTCCACCTCCAGCGGCGGGCCGGCCTGCGTCACCAGCCACTGCACCACGCTGGCCGGGAACAGCTGCTCGAATTCCTCGCGCAGGAACCAGAACTGCGCGCCGCCCAGCGGCAGCGTGCGCGGCTCGTTGTGCGACACGCAGGTGGTGATCATCTGCAGGCTGATCGCATGCGGGCTGTCCGGCTCGCCGGCATAGCGCGGCGCATCGTGCAGGTCGGCGAAGGTGAGCGGTGCATCCAACGGCTTGCCGGACAACTGCTGCAGGCATTCGTGCAGCCACTCGGTCAGTGCCGGCGTGCGAGCATCGCGGCCGAGGCCGCTGCACAGGCCCAGCAGATTGCGTCGCGCCACGCGTGCCACACGAAGCGCGGCACCGGCCACACCCGCACCGTACGCACACAGCAGCGACGGCAGCAGCGTGGCCGCCACCCCGCTCCAACCACCGCCCCACCAGCCCAGGCCGAGCAGCAGCGCCAGCGACACCAGCACTTCCAGCGGCGCGATCTCGAACACGGCAACGGCCAGGCACAGCAGCTTGTGCGGCAGGCTGGCATTGCCGGTCAGCACCACCAGCAGGCGATAGGCCGCGCGTGCGCCGCGTGCGGGCTGGAACAGGCTGTAGATGAAGCCGCGCCGCGACAGCTGCGCCGACACCGCCGACAACCCGCCATAGCCTGCATCGCCGGGCAGGTGCTCGCCGGCCTGCTGGCGACGATCACCGCAGGCCGCCGCCGCCGCCACGGCGGCGGCGATGGCGCCGGCCGAAGTGCCGCCGATGCTCTTGAAGCGATACTCGCGCGCCAGCGCCAGTACCGCATTGGGGTACACGATGCCGCTGGTGATGCCGCCTTTCATGACCAGATCGCAGTACTTATCCGCCACTGTCTTGCCCCCGAGCATGCCGTCCGCCGCGTGGGTGCCAGTATGGCGCAGGGGCTTCTCAGGGCCTGAGAACAACGGCGCAGTCCGCGCACGCAATGTGCCGTTCAGCAGAAAGCACGGCTGCAGGCTTGACCCGCCCCGCCATCGGCGTAGCATCTGCAGCAAGCCAAGGGACAGACCCGCGGCTGCCACAACGACATGAGGGATTCTCATGGAATTCGACTATCTCGTCTTCATCGGGCGATTCGAGCCCTTCCACAACGGCCACGCCGCCGTTGCCCGCCTGGCCCTGAGCCGGGCCCGCAAGCTGATCTTCCTGGTCGGCTCTGCCGATACCCCCCGCAGCCTGCGCAATCCCTGGACCGTGGCCGAACGCGCCGTGATGATCCAGGCCGCCCTCGATGGCCACACCGACCGTCTGCTGATCCGCCCGCTGCGTGACCACCTGTACAACGAAGCGCAGTGGATCGCCAACGTGCAGCGCCAGGTGGCTGAAGCCCTGCGCAACGACGGCGCCGCCGCCGATGCGAAGGTGGGCCTGATCGGCATGGACAAGGACGCGTCCAGCTACTACCTGCGCGAGTTCCCGCAGTGGCCGCTGGTGGACGTGCAGCACACCGCCACCCTGTCGGCCACCGAGCTGCGGCGCTACCTGTTCGAAGCCGGCGACGTCGACTTCCACGGTGCGCTGCTGATGCTGCGTGGCAATGTGCCGGGGCCGGTGTACGACATGCTTGAAGCGTTCCGCAAAAGCGCGCCTGCCTATGGCCAGCTGGTGGCCGAGTACCGCTTCATCGAACAGTACAAGGCCGGCTGGAAGGATGCGCCCTACGCGCCCACCTTCGTCACCACCGATGCGGTGGTGGTGCATTCAGGCCACGTGCTGCTGGTGCGTCGCCGTTCGGAACCCGGCAAGGGGCTGTGGGCGCTGCCTGGCGGCTTCGTCGGCCAGGAGCAGAGCCTGCTCGACAGCTGCCTGCGCGAACTGCGCGAGGAAACCCGGCTGAAGATTCCGCTGCCGGTGCTGAAGGGATCGCTGAAGGGCCAGCAGGTCTTCGACCACCCCGACCGCAGCCAGCGCGGCCGCACCATCACCCACGGCTTCCACTTCGAGTTTCCGGCCGGTGACCTGCCGCCGGTGCGCGGCGGCGATGACGCTGACAAGGCGCGCTGGATCCCGGTGAGCGAAGCCCTGGACATGGGCCCGCAGCTGTTCGAAGACCACCTGCACATCCTGGAGTATTTCCTCGGCCGCGGCTGACAGGCCCGGCCTCCCCACTGGCGGATAGACCGCTGGTGTCACTCGACGCGAAGGAGCTTCCGTCATGCACTACCTCGATAATCTTCTCCTCAACACCGACAGCTACAAGGCCAGCCATTGGCTGCAGTACCCGCCGGGTACCGATGCCACGTTCTTCTACGTCGAATCACGTGGCGGCCTGCACGATCGCACGGTGTTCTTCGGCCTGCAGGCGATCCTCAAGGACGCGTTGGCACGACCGGTCACCCACGCCGACATCGACGACGCTGCTGCGGTATTCGCCGCGCACGGCGAACCGTTCAACGAGGCCGGCTGGCGCGATATCGTCGACCGGCTTGGCGGCCACCTGCCGGTGCGCATCCGCGCCGTTCCCGAGGGCAGCGTGGTGCCCACCCACCAGGCACTGATGACCATCGAGTCGACCGATCCGGCTGCGTTCTGGGTGCCGTCGTACCTGGAAACGCTGCTGCTGCGCGTGTGGTATCCGGTCACCGTGGCCACCATCAGCTGGCACGCACGGCAGACCATCGCCGCGTTCCTGCAGCAGACCAGCGACGACCCGCAGGGGCAGCTGCCGTTCAAGCTGCACGACTTCGGCGCGCGCGGTGTATCGAGCCTGGAATCGGCCGCGTTGGGCGGTGCCGCGCACCTGGTCAACTTCCTCGGCACCGATACCGTGTCGGCGCTGTGCCTGGCACGCGCGCACTACCACGCGCCGATGGCCGGCTATTCGATTCCGGCCGCCGAGCACAGCACCATCACCAGTTGGGGCCGCGAACGCGAGGTGGACGCCTATCGCAACATGCTGCGCCAGTTCGGCAAGCCCGGTTCGATCGTGGCGGTGGTGTCGGACAGCTATGACATCTACCGCGCGATCAGCGAACACTGGGGCACCACCCTGCGCGATGACGTGATCGCGTCGGGCGCCACCCTGGTCATCCGTCCCGACTCGGGTGACCCGGTGGAGGTGGTGGCCGAAAGCCTGCGCCGGCTGGATGAAGCCTTCGGCCACGCGATCAACGGCAAGGGCTATCGCGTGCTCAACCACGTGCGGGTGATCCAGGGCGATGGCATCAATCCGGACACCATCCGCGCGATCCTGCAGCGCATCACCGACAACGGCTACGCCGCCGACAACGTGGCCTTCGGCATGGGCGGTGCGCTGCTGCAGCGGCTGGACCGCGATACGCAGAAGTTCGCGCTGAAGTGCTCGGCCGCACGGGTCGAGGGCGAGTGGATCGACGTCTACAAGGATCCGGTCACCGACGCCGGCAAGGCCAGCAAGCGTGGCCGCATGCGCCTGCTGCGCCGCCTGGACGATGGCAGCCTGCATACGGCGCCACTGCCGGCCAATGGCGACGACACCCTGCCGGACGGCTTCGAGGACGCAATGGTGACCGTGTGGGAGAACGGCCGCCTGCTGCACGACCAGCGGCTGGACGACATCCGCACGCGGGCGGCCGTGGGGCATTGAAGGTGCATCCCGACCGGGGTCGGATCCCGTTGCAGCGCATCGGGCTCTGCCCCCTGCGCTCTTGACCGGCGCCACCAACAGGTCCACCTTGCACACGCCGAAGGTATCCCTCCCATCGCTGCGGCGCGGGGAGGGATTTAAACGGGAATCCGGTGAAGGCGCCTCGCGCGTCCATTCCGGAGCTGCCCCGCAGCGGTGAATGGAAACGAATCCTGCCAACAGCACTGGGCTCGCGCCTGGGAAGCGGCGGGTAGTAGGTGGGCTGCGGCCCGTGTCCATCAGCCCGAATACCGGCCCCGGCCGGGGGACACGACCGTCCCCTGACTCGACCTGGAATCTCCGCGGGGAGGTTGCCGGGGCCGTCGTCGTCCTGCGCGTGCAGGCGGTGTGGCCGCGCGCGTCCTGTTCACGGTATCCGGCCAGACCCGTTCACCCACGCGCTGATGCATGGGCCACCGCCGTTGCCGGCGGTCCATGCGGTACCTGACGATGACCGAGCTCCAACGCCCCACCCTGACCCTGCCCGCCGACGGCAAGCGCCTGCTGCTGCATTCGTGCTGCGCGCCCTGTTCCGGCGAAGTGATGGAGGCGATCACCGCCTCCGGGATCGACTACGCGATCTTCTTCTACAACCCCAACATCCACCCGGTGAAGGAGTACGAGCTGCGCAAGCAGGAGAACATCCGCTTCGCCGAGCAGCACGGCATTCCCTTCATCGACTGCGACTACGACACCGACAACTGGTTCAGCCGTGCACGCGGCATGGAAAACGAGCCCGAGCGCGGCATCCGCTGCACGATGTGCTTCGACATGCGCTTCGAGCGCACTGCGCTGTACGCGCACGAGCACGGTTACGACACCATCAGTTCTTCGCTGGGCATCTCGCGCTGGAAGAACATGGCGCAGATCAACGACTGCGGCATCCGCGCCGCCTCGCGCTATGAAGGCCTGCAGTACTGGGACTACAACTGGCGCAAGGGCGGCGGTGCCAGCCGCATGATCGAGATCAGCAAGCGCGAGCAGTTCTACCAGCAGGAATACTGCGGCTGCGTGTACTCGCTGCGCGATGCCAACCACCATCGCCGCGAGAATGGCCGCGAGCGGATCAAGATCGGCCTGTTGTACTACGGGCAGGACGCTGGGACGCCGCAGGACGATTGACGTGCAGGCATGGGGCGGCCACGCTGGTCGCCCCTTCTGTTGTACCGGAACTGCCATGACCGCCCTGCCCGCCGATGTCGCCCTGCTGGTGATCGACCTGCAGCCGGACTTCATGCCCGGTGGCGCCCTGGCCTGCGACCAGGGCGATGCGCTGGTGGCACCCATTGCCGATCTGCTGGCGCAGCGCCGCTACCGCACCGTGGTGGCAACACAGGACTGGCACCCGGCCGACCATGCCTCGTTCGCCAGCCAGCACCCCGGCCAGCGTCCGTTCGAGACCATCCTGCTGCATGCGCAGCCGCAGACCCTGTGGCCCGACCACTGCGTGCAGGGCAGCGCCGGTGCCGCCCTGCATCCGGGCGTGGACTGGACCGTGGCCGACCTGATCCTGCGCAAGGGCATGCGCCAACAGGTGGATTCGTACAGCGCCTTCCGCGAGAACCACGGCCCCGATGGCGAGCGCCCGGCCACCGGCCTGGCCGGCTGGCTGCATGAACGCCGCATCCGCGAAGTGCACGTATGCGGCCTGGCCCGTGACTACTGCGTGCTGTGGAGCGCGCAGGACGCGGTGAAGTCCGGCTTCCGGGTGAAGTTCCTGTGGGAGCTGACCCGGCCGGTGACCGAAGCCAATGACGCGATGGTGCGCGAGGCGCTGGGCAAGGCGGGGATCGCGATCGTCTGAGGCGTGACCGCCGGGCATGGCCCGGCGCTACCGCGCACGTCGCTTATGCCGCTTGCGCGCTCCTGCCCACAACAACACAATCGATTCATCCAGCCCCCTAACTACGCCCCCCTACAGATCGCGGGACGGCCGAACCGGGGGCTTTTCATTGGATGAAATCAGGATTCGGTAGTGCCGCGCCATGCCCGGCGGACGCGGGATGGGCGATTACCGGAATACCACCGTGCGATGCCCATTGAGCAGGATGCGGTGCTCCACATGGCGGCGAACCGCGCGTGCCAGCACCAGCGATTCGGTATCACTTCCCAGCCGCACCAGTTCACGCGGTGCCATCGCATGGTCCACGCGGGCCACGTCCTGTTCGATGATCGGGCCTTCGTCCAGGTCCTCGGTGACATAGTGCGCGGTGGCGCCGATGATCTTGACCCCACGCGCGTGTGCCTGGTGGTACGGCTGCGCGCCCTTGAAGCTGGGCAGGAAGCTGTGGTGGATGTTGATCGCACGGCCGGCCAGCGCGCGGCACAGCGTGGGTGACAGGATCTGCATGTAGCGCGCCAGCACCACCAGGTCGATGCGCTCGCGCTCGACCAGGTCGATGATCTGCTGCTCCTGCACCGCGCGTGTATCGGCGGTCACCGGCAGGTGGTGGAACGGCACCTGGTAGGACGCCGCCAGCGGCGCGAAGTCGGCGTGGTTGGACGCCACTGCTGCGATGTCCACCTTCAGCTGGCCGCTGTGGGCGCGGAACAGCAGGTCGTTGAGGCAATGCCCCTGTTTGCTGACCAGCACCAGCAGCCGCGCGCGGCGTCGGCCATCGTGCAGCTGCCAGTCCATGCCGAAGCCCTCGGCAAGCGTGGCCATGGCCGCGTGCACGGTTTCCAGCGGCAGGCCGGCATCGCGGTCGAAGTGCACGCGCAGGAAGAAGCGGCCACTCTCCTCATCGCCGAACTGCTGGGCGTCGAGGATGTTGCAGCCGTGGTCGAACAGCAGGCCGGACACGCGGTAGACGATGCCGGTGCGGTCGGGGCAGGACAGGGTAAGAATGGAATCGGGGCGCATCGCTACAGTGTAGGGCAGCGCCCTGCCCAGCGGCCGGATGATCACGGGTGCAACCGGCCTGCTTGGTTCAGTACCAAGCGATACTTGGACCTTCCCGTGGCAAGCTGGTCGGTCATGAACCTGTTGCAACTGATCCGCAGCTTCACCCGCACCGCAGAGACCGGCAGCATTGCCGCCGCGGCCCGCATCCTTGGCATCAGCGCCACCGCGGTCGGCCAGAACATCAACCGGCTGGAGGCCCATCTGGGCGTACGGTTGCTGAACCGGAGTACGCGGCAGCTGGCGCTCAGCGAGGCCGGCGCGCTGTACCTGGAGCAGGTGCGCCACATCGAAGCCGACCTGGCGCGCGCGCAGGCGATGGTCACCGCCGGTGACATCGAACCGGCCGGGCCGCTGCGCATCGCCAGCAGCAGCGCCTTCGGTCGCCACGTGCTTGCCCCCTTGTTGCCTTCACTGCAGCAGCTCTACCCACAACTGCAGCTGGAGCTGCGCCTGACCGACCGCGCCGTGCAGCATGGGCCGGAAGCGGTGGATGCCAGCATCCGCATCGGGGCGCAGCTGGAGGATGGGGTGGTCGCGCGGCAGCTGGCGCGTGTTCCGTTCGTGTTCTGTGCCTCGCCGGCCTACCTGAAGGCGCACGGCACCCCGCAACAGCCTTCCGATCTGGGCGGTCATCGCGGGTTGCTGCACCGCTTCCCCACCGATGGCCGGCCATTGCGCTGGGGCCTGCTGAAGGACGGCCAGCGCGTGGACGCCGCGCTGCCACCGAGCATGGTCTGCGATGACATCGATGCGCTGGCGACGCTGGCGGCGGCCGGTGCCGGCATCACCCGGCTGGCCGCATTCGTGGCCGAGCCGTACCTGCGCGAGGGCCGCCTGCAGGCGGTGTTCGACGCCGACACCGCGTGGCGCCCGGAACCGATGGAGGTCTACTTCTGCGTCAGCGACCGCCGCGATTTCACCGCCAAGATCCGCGCGCTGTTCGAACACCTTCAGGCCGGCATCGCGCCGGCCTGGCGGGTGTGAGCCTCAGCGCGTCTTGAACACGCCGCGCGCATCGCGCGGCTCGCAGCGCAGGTACTGTGGCGCCGGTTCCACGCTGTCGCGCAATGCGGCAGCGGCATGCCACGGCCAGCGCGGGTCGTAGAGGATGCCGCGCGCCAGGGCCACGGCATCGGCGTGGCGATGGCGCAGGATCGATTCGGCCTGCTCGGGCTCGGTGATCATGCCCACGGCGATGACCGGCATGCGCACCTTGGCCTTGATCGCTGCCGCGAACGGCACCTGGTAGCCCGGACCGACGGTGATCTTCTGGCGTTCGTCCAGGCCACCGCTGGAGACATGCAGGAAATTGCAGCCGCGCGCGTCCAGCACCTGGGCCAGCGCTTCGCTCTGCACCAGATCCCAGCCGCCATCGACCCAGTCGCTGGCGGAGATGCGCACGCCCACGGCGATCTTGTCCGATACCGCCGCACGCACGGCGTCGAACACTTCCACCAGCAGGCGCAGGCGGTTCGGCAATGAGCCACCGTAGCCATCAGTGCGACGGTTGCTCAGCGGCGACAGGAACTGGTGCAGCAGGTAGCCGTGGGCGGCATGCAGCTCGATCAGCTCGAAGCCGAGGCGCTCGGCACGCACCGCACTGGCGGCGAAGGCGGCGATGACCTCGGCGATGCCGGCCTCGTCCAGTTCCTGCGGTGCCGGATCGGCGGCGTGGAACGGCAGCGGCGACGGCGCCACGGTGGCCCAGCCACGCGCATCGTCGGCCGGCAGCTGGCCACCGCCGTCCCAAGGGCGGTTCACCGAGGCCTTGCGACCGGCATGGCCGAGCTGGATGCCCAGCGGCATCGGCGACCAGCGGCGAACGCTGGCCAGTACCTGTGCCAACGCGGCCTCGGTGCCGTCATCCCAAAGGCCCAGGTCGGCCCAGCTGATGCGGCCACGCGGCTCGACCGCGGTGGCTTCCAGGATCAGCAGGCCGGCGCCGGATTGCGCGAGGTTGCCCAGGTGCATGGCATGCCAGTCGCTGGCGCGGCCGTCTTCGGCGGAGTACTGGCACATCGGCGCGACGACGATGCGGTTGGACAGGGTCAGGGGGCCGAACGAGATCGGCGAAAACAGCTGGCTCAAGACAGTGATGGACGACGTAGGGGATGCGTATTGCACCGCCGCACGGCTCCGGGATCAACCATCTGGATGGATCGCTGTTTCGCGGCGGCGGGTGGCCTGTAGAGTCGACTGACAGTCGACTCTACCCAGCCGATGGTTCGATAACCGACGCCAGCGCCTCAGCACAATCGCGTTCATCCTTGAACTGCAGCAGGTCGTCTGCACGGGTGCGGCCACGGTTCAACGCCGCCACCGGCAGTCCTGCTTTGGCCGCCGCCTGCACGAAGCGGAAGCCGGAATAGACCATCAGCGACGAGCCCACCACCAGCACGGCGTCGGCCTGCTGCAGGTGCTCGTGCACCGCCTCCACCCGCTCGCGGGGCACGTTTTCGCCGAAAAACACCACGTCCGGCTTCAACACCCCGCCGCAGTGCGGGCACCCGGGTACCACGAAGCTGGAGAAATCGGTCTCCAGGTCGGCGTCGCCATCAGGCGCGACGCCGGCCTCCAGCGCATCCCAGCCGGGGTTGGCGTCCAGCAGGCGCTGCTGGAAGTCCTCGCGGCCACTGCGGCGCTCGCAGCCCATGCAGCGCACCAGGTCCAGGCGGCCATGCAGGTCGATCACGTTACGGCTGCCGGCGCGCTGGTGCAGGCCGTCCACGTTCTGGGTCAGGAGCACCTGCAGCTTGCCACGGCTTTCCAGTGCGGCCAGGGCCTGGTGGGTACCATTGGGCCGGGCCAGGCCGAAGCGCGGCCAGCCCAGCAGGCTGCGCGCCCAGTAGCGCTGGCGGGTAGCCGTCTCGCCCATGAAGGCCTGGTAGGTCACCGGTGGCGTGCGTTTCCACTGGCCGTCGCTATCGCGGTAATCGGGAATGCCCGAGGCGGTGCTGCAGCCGGCGCCGGTCAGCACGAACAGGCGCTGGGCGCGGTCGATGAAGTCGGTCAGTGGCAGGCTCATGGCTGCCAGATGGGGGCGCTGCGGCGCCCCTGCAAGCGCCGGTCGGTTGGCCGGGTCAGGCCGCCGGCAGCGGCGGCACCGCGATCGGGTGGCCTTCCTCGTCCAGCGCGATCATCACGAAGTGGCCGCGGGTGCACAGCTTGCGCTCGCCGCTGTGCAGGTCTTCGGCGACCAGTTCCACCTCCACCTTCATCGAGCTGCGGCCGACTTCGACGATGCGGCCGATGGTTTCCACCATCTGGCCGATGCGGATCGGCAGTTTGAAGTCGACCTGGTCGCTGCGCGCGGTCACCACGGTACGGCGCGAGTAGCGGGCGGCGGCCAGGAACGCGGCCTTGTCCATCCACGCCAGTGCCTGGCCACCGAACAGGGTGCCGAGGTGGTTGGTGTGGTTGGGGAAGACGATTTCGGCCATGCGCACTTCGATGGGCGGCACGGTCTCGGGGATCGGGGTCATGGGGGAGCTTCGGTGTGGGGTGCTGCGGATTCTAAGCGACCGGCGTGACGGCCATCGGAATGCACGTGCAACGGTCACCCGGCAGCGGTGCCTGCGCAGGCCGCGCCTGCAGCAGGCGTTACACTGCTTCACGCCCACTGCCAGGACCTCCCATGCCCGCCACTTCCGACCTGCTGGCCTTTGCGCTGGTTTCGCTGGCCATGGTGCTCACGCCCGGGCCGAACATGATCTACGTCATCTCGCGCTCAATCTGCCAGGGGCCGATGGCGGGACTGATCTCGCTGGGCGGGGTGGCGCTGGGCTTCGTGTTCTACATGCTGTGCGCGGCACTGGGCATCACCGCCCTGCTGATGACCGTGCCGTTCGCCTACGACGCGCTGCGCATCGGTGGCGCGCTGTACCTGCTGTACCTGGCCTGGCAGGCGCTCAAGCCCGGTGGCCGTTCGCCGTTCGCGGTGCGCGAACTGCCGCAGGACAGCCCGCGCAAGCTGTTCACGATGGGATTCCTGACCAATCTGCTGAACCCGAAAGTGGCGGTGATGTACCTGTCGCTGCTGCCGCAGTTCCTGCACCCGGACAGCGAAGGCAGCGTGCTGATGCAGTCGATCGTGCTGGGCTCCACCCAGATCCTGGTCAGCGTCAGCGTGAACGGCATGATCGCGCTGACCGCCGGCAGCATCGCCGGCTTCCTGGCCGCACGCCCCACCTGGCAGATGGTGCAGCGCTGGCTGATGGGCACGGTGTTGGCCGGACTGGCGGTGCGCATGGCGGTGGAAGGGCGGCGCTGATCGCGGCGTGCCCTCCAGGCGATACGCCCGGCCCCGTAATCAGAACAGTTCAGCGTGGTAGAAGCTCGGTTGTGCCGACCAGGCCTTGATATCGCCACATTGCGGCACGCTGGTGTAGTACAGGCGGATGGGTATGGCGGAGACCTTCGCACTCATCAGCATGGCGTAGGTTGCCTTGCAGACCTCGGGCGGCATGCTGAAGTCGCCTTTGCTGACGATGTTGCAGACCGCGTGGATGGGCGAGACGGTGGTCGCCACGAACACCTTGCCGCTGGCATCGATGGAAACGTTGGTCACCTTGGAATCGCAGTTCGTGCCATGGGCGAGGGGCGGACAGGCGACCAGGACGGCGAACAATCCTCCCGTCCACCCACGAAACACGGTCCTGCGGGTTGCTGTTCCAGGCACTGCAGTCTCCATTGCGACCTCCAGGGTCCATTCAGTTGCGCCACCATGGCAGGACCACGCGCACGGGAACCCGGCGCTGGGATTGTCCACGCGTCATTCCTGCAGTGGCATCCCCTCTTCCTCCCCAGGCCCGGCATGGATGCGAAGCACCGCCACCACTGGCGTCCAGCGAGAATAGCTCATCCTTCTGATGCGCAACGAAAAACCCCGGCATTGGCCGGGGTTCTTCGTTGCGACAGGCCGGGCCGGTTCGATCAGAAGTTCATGTCGAAGGCGACTTCGCCCTGCACGCCGACCTGGTAGGCCGAGACGCGGCGTTCGAAGAAGTTGGTCAGCTCCTGCACGTCCTGCAGTTCCATGAACGGCAGCGGGTTGCGCACGTTGTACTTCTTTTCCATGCCCAGCTTGGCGAAGTGCTGGTCGGCACAGTGCTGCAGGTACTGGCGCATGTCGCGGGTGGAGATGCCGGCCACGCCGCCGGACAGCACGTCCTCGGCGAACTGCACTTCGCATTCGATGGCTTCGGCCAGCATGTCGTAGACCTGCTGCTTCATCTCTTCGTCGAACAGGTCCGGTTCTTCCTCACGCACCACGCGCACCGACTCGAACGCGAACTCCATATGTGCGCTCTCGTCGCGGAACACCCAGTTGGTGCCCGAGGCCAGGCCCGGCAGCAGGCCGCGCGAACGGAAGTAGTACACGTAGGCGAAGGCCGCGAAGAAGAACAGGCCTTCGATGCAGGCGGCGAAGCAGATCTGGTTGAGCAGGAACTGGCGGCGCTGTTCGCGGGTCTCGATGCGGGTCAGGTTCTGGATCGAGTCGATCCACTTGAAGCAGAAATCGGCCTTCTTCTTGATCGAGTCGATGTTCTCCACCGCCGAGAACGCCTTGGCGCGCTCTTCCGGATCCGGCAGGTAGTTGTCGAGCAGGGTCAGGTAGAACTGCACGTGCAGCGCTTCTTCATACAGCTGGCGCGACAGGTACATGCGCGCTTCCGGCGCATTGAGATGCTGGTACAGGTTCAGCACCAGGTTGTTGGAGACGATCGAGTCGCCGGTGGCGAAGAACGCGACCAGGCGGTGGATCAGGTGGCGCTCGCCCGGCGACATCTTGCTGTGCAGGTCGGTGATGTCGATCTGGAAGTTGATCTCTTCCACCGTCCAGGTGTTCTTGATCGCGTTCCGGTACATGTCATAGAACTGCGGGTAGCGCATCGGGCGCAGGGTCAGTTCAAAACCGGGATCGAGCAGCATCTGCTTGGGCTTGTCGGCCATGGGTGTTTCCTTGAATTCCTGGGTGAGCCGCCGGGCGTGGCCCGGCGCTACCGTGGGTGTTTTTCCGCAGCCGAGCATCGCTCGGCTCTACAGGTGCGAGGTGTTCGAGTGCCGACCAACGGTCGGCACCCACCGCGCGGTGTGTTACTGGCAGGCCTCGCAGGCTTCCGGGTTTTCCAGCGAGCAGGCGATGGCTTCGTCCGGGCTGAATACCTTGGCCGGGGCCGCAGCGCTCACCGTGGTCTTGGCGATCTTGGTGGCCGGGCGCGAACGCAGGTAGTAGGTGGTCTTGATGCCCTGCTTCCAGGCGTACATGTACATGGAGGACATCGCGCCGATGTTCGGGCTTTCCATGAACAGGTTGAGCGAGGCCGACTGGTCGATGAAGGCGCCACGCTCGGCGGCCATGTCGATCAGCGAACGCATCGGCAGTTCCCACGCGGTGCGGTAGACCTCGCGCAGCGTTTCCGGAATCTGCGCCACGCCGGCGATGGAACCTTCGGCCAGCTTGATGGCATCGCGCATTTCCGGCGTCCACAGGCCCAGCTTCTTCAGCTCGTTCACCAGGTAACGGTTGACCTGCAGGAAGTCACCGGACAGGGTTTCGCGCTTGAACAGGTTGGACACCTGCGGCTCGACGCACTCGTAGCAGCCGGCGATCGAGGCGATGGTCGCGGTCGGTGCGATCGCGATCATCAGCGAATTGCGCAGGCCGTGTTCCTTGATGCGGGCGCGCAGGGCGTCCCAGCGTGCGGTGTCTTCCGGCACCACGTTCCAGGCGTCGAACTGCAGTTCGCCACTGGCGGCGCGGGTGTCGTTGAACGACGGGTGCTTGCCACGTTCCTGGGCCAGCTCGCAGGAGGTTTCCAGCGCGTGGAAGTAGATCGCTTCGGCAATCTTCTTCGACAGGGCGCGGGCTTCGGCGCTGTCGAACGGCAGGCGCTTGCGGAAGAACACGTCCTGCAGGCCCATGCAGCCCAGGCCGACCGGACGCCAGCGCAGGTTGGCGCGGCGGGCGGTTTCGATCGGGTAGAAGTTCAGGTCGATGACGCGGTCGAGCTGGCGCACGGCCAGGCGCACGGTCTCGGCCAGCTTCTCGAAATCGAACTCGTTGTGCTCGTCGAAGTGGTTGCCCAGGTTGATCGAACCCAGGTTGCACACCGCGGTTTCATCGTTGGAGGTGACTTCCAGGATTTCCGTGCACAGGTTGGACAGGTGGATCACGTTGCCCGGACGCAGGGTCTGGTTGCTGGCGCGGTTGCACTTGTCCTTGAAGGTCATCCAGCCGTTGCCGGTCTCGGCCAGCGTACGCATCATGCGGGCGTACAGCTTGCGGGCGGAGATGGTGCGGTTGGCCTTGCCCTGGGCTTCGGCCTGCAGGTAGGCGGCCTCGAAGGCTTCGCCGAACAGGTCGGTGAACTCCGGCACGACGCGCGGATCGAACAGCGACCATTCCTGGTCGGCTTCGACGCGCTTCATGAACAGGTCCGGCACCCAGTTGGCCAGGTTCAGGTTGTGCGCGCGGCGGGCTTCGTCACCGGTGTTGTCACGCAGCTCGAGGAAGTCCTCGATGTCGGCGTGCCAGGTTTCCAGGTACACGCAGGCCGCGCCCTTGCGCTTGCCACCCTGGTTCACTGCGGCCACGGACGAATCCATGGTCTTCAGCCACGGCACGATGCCGTTGGAGTGGCCGTTGGTCGACTTGATGAGCGAACCACGCGAACGCACGCGGGTGTAGCTGACGCCGATGCCGCCGGAGAACTTCGACAGCTGGGCGATGTCGCCGTACTTGGAGTAGATCGACTCCAGCGAGTCCTGCGGCGAGTCCAGCAGGAAGCACGAGGACAGCTGCTCGTGGGTGGTGCCGGAATTGAACAGGGTCGGGCTGGACGGCAGGTAGTCCAGGTTGCCCATGCGCTTGTACAGCGCCAGGGTCTCGGACACGTCCTCGCTCAGCGCGCTGGCGATGCGCAGGAAGAACTGTTGCGGGGTCTCGATCACCTTGCGGGTGTGCGGGTGGCGCAGCAGGTAACGGTCGTACAGGGTACGCAGGCCGAAGTAATCGAAGTTCAGGTCCAGCGAGATGTCGATGGCGTCGTTGAGCTTGCGCGCGTTGGTCTGCACGAAGTTCAGCAGGCGGTCGTTGATCAGGCCGACTTCATGGCCACGGCTGACCGACTGCGAGAAGGCGTAGATTTCCTGGCCCGAGACTTCCTTGGCGATGTAGTTGGCCAGCAGGCGCGCAGCCAGGCGGCCGTACTCGGGCTCTTCACCGATCAGCAGGGCGGCGGTGCGGATGGACAGTTCGTCCAGCTCGCGGGTGGTGGCGCCGTTGTACAGGCCGGAAATGGTGCGGGTGGCCACGCGCATCGGATCGACGGCGTGCAGGCCTTCGGAGGAACGCTGCACCGCGCGCACGATCTTGTTCAGGTCCACCAGTTCGGTCGTGCCATTGCGCTTGGTCACACTCATCGCGTTGGCCGTCGGCGGCGACGTCAACAGGAATTCGCTTTCCTTCTCGATGGTGGCGCTGGATTCGGTGGTCACGGCGTGTGTCCTCTTGGCGTGATTGGTGGGTGCTCGATGCATCGGGTGACGCAGCCCGGGACATGACAGCCCAGGATGGCAGGACGGCGTCGCAGCGGATGAGACCCTGCGCCTGCCACTGCCGTTGACGATCGCGGATGGGTACCCGGGCATCCCTGGAATTGGGGTTGCTGCGACCGACGGCCACAAGATAGTGGGGGTGATGGGGCCCGTCAACGCCAAATGTAGTGAAATTCGGCAATCCCTTGCGCCGCAAGGATCGTGCCGCCGGCGTCCGGATCAGACGCTTCAGACCTGCCGGAACGGGCTGCGCAGTCAAGCCCGAAAGGCGTCATTGCGGTGGTACAACGCACCGCGAAAACGGAACAATGACAGCTTCACATGACAGTGATGAAACTGGCTAGGGACAACCCTGTGGATAGGTGGTGGGCAGCCGGTGGGAATCCGGTGGATGCCGGGACCGCCCGCCGGGCAGCGACCCGAGGCTGCATGTGTCGGCCAGGCCGGAGCGGCGGCCGCAGGGAAACGCCGTTGCGCCCTTCTCCCGATCATTGCCGGCCCGCGGCCGGCAACGCACGCCCGCAGGCCCCTCACGCCCGGTGCGGGGTGCCCAGGTACTCGGCGCTCTGCATCTCGATCAGGCGCGAGGCGGTACGCTCGAACGCGCCCTGCAGGCGCTGGCCGGTGTACAGCTCCACCGGCGAGGTGCTGGCGGTGCAGACCAGGTTGACGTGGCGGTCGTACAGCTCGTCGATCAGGTTGACGAAGCGGCGCGCGGCATCTTCGTTGAGGCGATCGAACGCCGGAATGCCGCCCAGCAGCACCGTGTTGAACTCGTGCGCGATCTCGATGTAATCCGAGGGGCCGCGCGGGCCCTCGCACAACGCGGCGAAATCGAACCAGGCGATGCTCTTGCCACGGCCGCGGACCGGGATCTTGCGGCCCTCGATCTCGATGTTGCCGGTCTTGGCCGGCTGGCCGCCGCTCAGCTCGTTCCAGCGCGTGGCCAGCCATTCATCGCTGTCGGCAGCCAGCGGCGCGCGGTACACCGGCGAGCGGGTCAGCGCGCGCATCCGGTAATCCTCGGTGCCCTCGGCGTACAGCTCGACGCAGAAGCGCTGCAGCAGGCCGATGGCCGGCAGGAAGCTCTCGCGCTGCAGGCCGTTGAGGTACAGGTTCTCCACCGCGGTGTTGGAGGTGGTGACCAGGGTCACGCCTTCGGCAAACAGTCGCTCCAGCAGCCGCGCCAGCAGCATCGCGTCGCCGATGTCGGTGACGAAGAACTCGTCCAGCGCCAGCACGCGCAGGTTGCTGCGCCATTCCTGGGCGATCTTCGCCAGCGGGTCGCTCTGGCCCTGGTGCTCGCGCAGGCGCTCGTGGACGCTGCGCATGAAGCGGTGGAAATGGGTGCGGTACTTCTGCTTGATCGGCAGCCCGTCGTAGAACAGGTCGACCAGGAAGGTCTTGCCGCGGCCGACGCCGCCCCAGAAGTACAGGCCCTTGACCGGCTCGGGCTTCTTCCAGAACGAGGACAGGCGGTCCAGCCAGCCGTGCTCGGCGCTGTCCAGCAGGCCCAGGTGGATGCGGTCCAGCTCGGCCAGCGCCGCATGCTGGGCCGGGTCGTTCTGCCAGTCACCACGGGCAACCCCTTCCGCGTACCGCTGCGACGGGGTCAGCTCGGTTGCACTCATGCCGCCGCGCCCAGCCAGTGCTTGACGCCGTGGGTCAGCGCGCCGCGCAGGTCGATCAGCTTGCGGTGGAAGAAATGGCTGGTCTCGGGCATGCGCACCAGCTCATGCGGGAAATCCAGCGTGTCCAGCCACTGGTAGACAGCCTGCGGGTCGACGATCTCGTCCTGCTCGCCCTGGATCACCAGCCAGCGGGCCGGCGGTGCGATGCCATCGAAGTCCCAGCGGCCGGCCGGCGGCGCGATCGAGATCAGCGCTTCCGGCTGCAGCTCGCCCGCAGCCTTCAGCGAAACGAACGAGCCGAAGCTGAAACCGGCCAGCCACAGGCGGTCGTCGGGGCGCTGGCTCTGCACCCAGGCAGCCACGGCCTTCAAGTCATCCTGCTCGCCCACGCCGTGGTCGAACTCACCGGCCGACGCGCCAACGCTGCGGAAGTTGAAGCGCACCGTGGCGATACCCAGCTCGCGCAGGGTGGTGGCGGTCATGGTGACCACCTTGTTGTGCAGGGTGCCGCCCTCGGTGGACAGCGGATGGCAGACGATGGCCACGATCGGCTGCACCGGCACATCGGCCTTGGGCAGGTCGACGACCACTTCCAGCGGGCCGGCCGGGCCGTCCAGTTCGAGGCAGGCGGTTTCGCCGGGGGCGACGGGGAACGAAGGCTTGTGCATGGCACCATGATACCGTCCCCTGCCCCTGCCCTGTGCCCGCCCCATGCTCTACCTGTCTTTGGCCGTGATCTGCAGTGTGCTGGTTTCGGTGTTGCTGAAGGTGGCCGGACGCCGCCAGCTGGATGTCGCGCAGATGGTCACCTGGAACTATCTGGTGGCCGCGACAATGACGGCGGTGGTGCTGCAGCCGCCGCTGGATGCACTGCGCGCACCGCATGCGCCGTGGCTGTCCTTGCTGGCACTGGCGGTGGTGCTGCCCTCGATCTTCCTGGTGCTGGGCCGCGCGGTCGCGGTGGCCGGCATCGTCCGCAGCGATGTGGCGCAGCGCTTGTCGCTGCTGCTGTCACTGGCGGCGGCCTTCCTGTTCTTCGGCCAGACCGCAACGCCGTGGAAGCTGGCCGGACTCGGCCTGGGCCTGCTGGCGATGGTGGCGATCAGCCTGCGCCCGCGCGGACCGGCGGTGGCGTCCTCACCCGGTGGCTGGGGCTGGCTGCTGGGCGTATGGGGCGGCTTCGCGGTGGTGGACGTGCTGCTCAAGCAGGTGGCGCTGTCCGGCACGCCGTCGATGGCGGCGGTACTGGCCAGTTTCAGCGTGGCCTTCGGGCTGATGCTGGCGCTGCAGCTGTGGCGGCATTTCAGTGACCGCAGCCGGTTGGCCTGGCGCAACCTCGGCGCCGGCGCGCTGCTGGGCCTGCTCAATGGCGGCAACATTCTTTTCTATGTGCATGCGCACCAGGCAATGCCGCAGAGCCCGGCCACCGTGTTCGCCGGCATGAACATCGGCGTGGTGGTGGTGGGTGCGCTGGTGGGCGTGTTCGCCTTCGGCGAGGCGACCACGAAGTGGAACCGCGCCGGCCTGGCGCTGGCGGTGCTGGCGATCGGGTTGATCGCCTGGGGGTGAGCGTTGGTTGCGGCGGGCCATTTCCGCGCCCGCGGTGGGATGTCACTTTTCTTTTCGCGCGAAAAGAAAAGTAACCAAAAGAAACGCGCCGCCAGCCGCGAGCCGGTGCTGTGCACCGGTACCCTGCGCTTCTCGATGAACCAGGGGACGGCGCCGAACTCGCTGCGCTCAAACATCGGCGCCTCTTCGCCCCTGATTCACCTGCGATGCTCGGCTCGCTTGAAGACGGACTGGAAGATCAAAAGCAACGGCAGGATCCGTGCCGATCAAGGTCCCTCCCAGAGCAGATCCCCGCCGAACCTTATCTGTCGAAACCCAACAACAGCGGGTCGTGGTCGGAGCTGCGCCACGGGCCCTGCACGTTGCGGCCCTGGTAGCCACTGGCGTCCTGTTCGTCGGCATTGCTGTGCCACTCGGCGGCACCGCGCAGGCGCTTGGCCATGCCCGGGCTCAGCAGCGCGTGGTCGAGGCGGCCGGTATAGCCGTTGTAGACGTAGCTGTAGGGATGCTCGATCTTGGCGACCTTGAACGCGTCCTGCCAGCCCAGGTCATGCAGGGTGCGGATCGGGTCTTCCATCGCGTAGGCATTGAAATCGCCGAGCAGCACCGCGTCCTTTGCACCGGTACCGGTCGGGTCGGTCTGCAGCCAGGCGTGCAGCTGCTGCGCCGAGGTCACGCGGGTGGCGTTCCAGCAGCCCTGGTTGTCGTTGTGGTCGGCGTCGGCACCGGCGGCGTCGCGGCAGCCCTTCGACTTGAAGTGGTTGGCCACCACCACGAACGGCGCGCCCTGCTTGCCCTGGAAGGCCTGCGCCAGCGGCACGCGGCTGTGCTCGACGAACGGGCCACCGGTCAGCGTGGCCGGCTTGCCCACCGGCTGCAGGCGCGCGCTGCGGTAGATGATGCCGACCCGGATCGGGTTGTCACCGGGGCCGTTGCCCGCGTCGACAAAGCGCCAGTCGCCCTGCGCGCCACGGTCGCGGTTGAGCGCATCGACCAGTTCGGCGATGGCCGACTGCGGGCCGTAGCCGTCGTTCTCCAGTTCCATCAGCGCGGCGACATCGGCGCCCAGCGCGTTGACCGTGGTGACCAGCTTGGCCACCTGCGCCTTGTGTTCCTCCAGCGTGCGTGCGCCGCGCAGGGTCGGGAAGCCACCGCCCTGGCCGTCGCCGTTGAAGAAGTTCTCCAGGTTGAAGGCCGCCACATGCAGGCTGCCCGGCACGGTCGGCACCGCCGGGCGCTTCAGCTCCGGCAGCTTCAGCGCGCCTTCGACCTGCAGGCGCGGATGGCCCTGCGCGTCCATGCGCACGATGCCCTGCACATCGCGCAGCTGCATGCCGGTGCGCAGCACCGGGTTGCCCGGCAGGTAAGCCACGCTGGCCGGGTCGCGGGCATCGCCGCCATCTTCCAGCACCAGGCGGCGGCGCTGGTTGTCGGCCATCACCTGCTCATAGCCGGCAGTGCCCGGCGTGGCCACTTCGGTCGGCTGCCAGAGGCGGCCATCGAAGGCCACGGTGAGCTGGCCGAAGCGCTCCAGGCCGTCGGTACCGGCCAGGGTCAGCGGTGCGGCGATGCGCACGCGCTGGCCATCCAGTGCACGCCAGTCGGCCGGCGCGGCGGTCAGCACCACGGTGGCGCTGCTGCGCGCAGCGGAGGGCGACGCGGCCGGTGCGGCCTGCGGCTGGGCCTGGGCAAAGGCACCGGCCGGCAGCAGCAGGGACAGGGCAAGGGCGAGGGAACGGCGGCGCATCGACGGGCGACTCCATGGAAGAGGCGCACAGACTAACCTTGAAATGCGAAACCCCAGCGACGCGCGCGGTTTTGGCCTTGGCCCGCAAAGCCGCCGGCGGCGGATGGAGAACGACCGCGGCGATTGGGGCGACCGGCGGGTAGAGTCGACTGTTAATCGACTATCGCGCGCAGCGCGGGCTTTTTCGGTGGCGTTGGGAAGAGCAGTCGACCAACAGTCGACTCTACCCCCTTCCCGCGGTTCCGCCATCCCGTTCGGCCGTTCCATGTTCCGCGGTTCCGCCATCCCGTTCGGCCGTTCCATGCTCCGCGGTTCCGCCATCCCGTTTGGCCGTTCCATGTTCCAACGTTTCCGCCGTTTCGCGGTTTGGCCGTTCCGGCGCCTACTTCAGGTTGCCCAGCATCCAGTCCACGGTGGCGTGGATCTGTTCCTCGGTCAGCGCCGGGTTGCCACCCTTGGGCGGCATGATGCCGCCATCCGGGCCGGTGTAGCCCTCGATGGCGTGCTTGTAGAGGGTGTCCTTGCCCTGCGCGATGCGCTTGTCCCAGTGCGAATGGTCCAGCGTCGGCGCCATGCCCACGCCGGTGGTGTGGCAAGCGGTGCACAGGTTGTCGAAGATGACCTTGCCGTCCTTGGTGCCGCCGTAGGCCACCTGCGAGGCGGCCTTGGCCAGCGCGGCGGCCTTGGCCGCAGCCTGCGCGGCGGCGCCGGTGCTGCCGGCATAGACCGCGCCGGTGGGCGAGATGCGCTGTTCGGTGCGCTTGGCCGCAGTCGGCGACACCTCGGGCGGAATCCGGGTGTGGATGTAGGCGGCTAGGAGGATGAGGCCGAGGGTGATGGTCGCCAGCAGCGCGATCACCATGGAGAAGCGTTTCAGGAACTCCAGATCGTAATTCCGCACTCTTCGTTACCCCTGGCTGATAGTCGTTGGACCACGGCTGAGCGACTGCGTGATGGACCGAGTATAGAACGCGCTTTGCGTGCGACAACAGGCGTCACCGCTGGTGCGGCGCAACATGCCGGGGGCTGGGGTCAGATCCCTTTTGCGGCGCAGAAGGGATCTGACCCCAGCAACAGAAGCCGGCCAGCGGCCGGCTCTACCACGTTACCGGGCGCCGATCGCGCGCAGGCAGAAGCTGCAGATCGCATCCACCAGCGCGTCTTCGTCGCGGTGCGCTTCGCGGCTGGGTGCGGTCGGGCCGACCATCGCCTCGGTGAAGGCGCCGACCAGGCAGGCGGCGGCCACATGCGCGTCCTGCGCCGGCAGCTCACCGGCGGCCACGCCCTCCTCCACCAGCCGCAGGAACACGTCGCCGAAGGCGCGACGACCACGCATGCGCTCAGCCTCCACGTCCGGATCGACCGGTTCGACGATGAAGGCATGCGCCAACCCCGGCCCGGCCAGGGCGCGGCGAACGAAGGCGGTGATCGCCAACCGCAGGCGCTCGCTGGCCACCTCCGGACCACTGGCGATGCGCTCCATGATCGCGACCTCGTGGGCCACCGCGGCGTTGAGCACCTCCACGAACAGCTCGGCCTTGGACGGGAAATGGCGATAGATCAGGCCGGTGGATACCCCCGCCTGGGTTGCCACGGCGGTCACCGGGGCGTTGCGCCAGCCGCCGGTGGCGACCAGCTCACGGGTGGCCAGCAGGATCCGTTCACGGGCCCCGGCCAGGCGTTCTTCCATCAGTGCAGAGCGTTTGTAGGCCATGTTTTGATTCTGGTTTCAATTTTTGAATTTGTATTCACTTCTTATCCGAACCCCGCTACGCTGGGTCCAATCGCCCGTGCGGGCAGCGGTCCTGCAGACCGCCGCCCGCTCCCCCGCCGGGTGCGTCCATTTCCTGCCATCCCGTCGTGGAGCCACCACAATGCACGTGCCATCCCTGAACTTCGACCTTGGCGAAGACATCGACCTGCTGCGCCAGAGCGTGGCCCATTTTGCCGCCGCCGAGGTCGCACCGCTGGCCGCCGAGGCCGATGCCAGCAACCAGTTCCCGCTGGCCCTGTGGCCGAAGCTGGGCGAACAGGGCCTGCTCGGCCTCACCGTGGAAGAAGCATACGGCGGCACCGGCATGGGCTACCTGGCCCACGTGGTGGCGATGGAAGAAATCTCGCGTGCCTCCGGCGGCATCGGCCTGTCCTATGGCGCGCACTCCAACCTGTGCGTGAACCAGCTGCGCAAGAACGGCAACGAAGAACAGAAGCAACGCTTCCTGCCCGGCCTGTGCGACGGCAGCCTGGTCGGCGCGCTGGCGATGAGCGAGCCGGGTGCCGGTTCGGACGTGGTGTCGATGAAGCTGCGCGCCGACAAGCGCGGCGACCGCTACGTGCTCAACGGCAACAAGATGTGGATCACCAACGGCCCGGATGCCGACGTGCTGGTGGTCTATGCCAAGACCGACATGGACGCCGGCGCCAAGGGCATCACCGCGTTCCTGGTCGAGAAGGGCATGAAGGGCTTTTCCACCGCGCAGAAGCTGGACAAGCTGGGCATGCGCTCCTCGCCCACCTGCGAGCTGGTGTTCCAGGACTGCGAAGTGCCGGAAGAAAACGTGCTGGGCCAGGTTGGCGGTGGCGTGCGCGTGCTGATGTCCGGCCTGGACTACGAGCGCGTGGTGCTGTCCGGCGGCCCGCTGGGGCTGATGGCCGCAGCGATGGACGTGGTGATGCCGTACGTGCACGAGCGCCACCAGTTCGGTGAGGCGATCGGCAGCTTCCAGCTGATCCAGGCCAAGATCGCCGACATGTACGTCGGCCTGGGCGCCTGCCGCGCCTACGTCTATGCCGTGGCGCGCGCCTGCGACCAGGGCCGCACCACCCGCCAGGACGCCGCCGGTGCCATCCTGTACGCCGCCGAGAAGGCGACCTGGCTGACCGGCCAGGCGATCCAGATCCTGGGCGGCAACGGCTACATCAACGAATACCCGACCGGCCGCTTGTGGCGCGACGCCAAGCTGTATGAAATCGGCGCCGGCACCTCGGAGATCCGCCGCATGCTGATCGGCCGCGAACTGTTCCAGCGCACCCTGTAAGGCCACCGCGATGACCGTCCTGAACAGCCAGCTGCAACCGGGCAGCGATACCTTTGAAGCCAACCGCGCGGCCATGCAGGCCGTGGTTGACGATCTGCACGCCACCCTGGCGCGCACCGCGCTGGGTGGCAGCGAGGCCGCGCGCGCCAAGCACACCGCACGCGGCAAGCTGCTGGTGCGTGACCGCATCGACGCCCTGCTCGACCCCGGTAGCGCCTTCCTCGAAATCGCGCCGCTGGCCGCGCATGGCATGTACGAAGACGCCGTGCCGGCCGCCGGCGTGGTGGCCGGCATCGGCCGGGTGAGCGGCGTGGAGTGCGTGATCGTGGCCAACGATGCCACGGTCAAGGGCGGCACCTACTATCCCATGACGGTGAAGAAGCACCTGCGCGCGCAGGAGATTGCCGAACAGAACCACCTGCCGTGCATCTACCTGGTCGATTCCGGCGGCGCGTTCCTGCCGCTGCAGGACGAAGTCTTCCCCGACCGCGACCATTTCGGCCGCATCTTCTACAACCAGGCCAACCTGTCGGCGCAGGGCATTCCGCAGATCGCCTGCGTGATGGGCAGCTGCACCGCCGGTGGCGCCTACGTGCCGGCGATGAGCGACGAGACGGTGATCGTGCGCGAGCAGGGCACGATCTTCCTCGGCGGCCCGCCGCTGGTGAAGGCGGCCACCGGTGAAGTAGTGACCGCCGAGGAACTGGGCGGCGCCGACGTGCACACCCGCATATCCGGCGTGGCCGACCACATGGCTGACAACGATCTGCAGGCACTGGCACGGGTGCGTGCGATCATCGCGCAGCTGAACTGGCGCAAGCCGGAACCGGCGATGGCGGTGCAGGCCAGCGAAGAACCGCTGCTGCCGGCACACGAACTGTACGGCGTGATCCCGGCCGATACGCGCAAGCCCTACGACGTGCGCGAAGTGATCGCGCGCCTGGTCGATGGCTCGCGCTTCGACGAATTCAAGCCGCGCTATGGCGCAACGCTGGTCACCGGTTTCGCCCATCTGAATGGCTACCCGATCGGCATCATCGCCAACAACGGCATCCTGTTCTCCGAGTCGGCGCTGAAGGGCGCGCACTTCATCGAGCTGTGCACCCAGCGCAACATTCCGCTGGTGTTCCTGCAGAACATCACCGGCTTCATGGTCGGCCGCAAGTACGAACAGGGCGGCATCGCCAAGGACGGCGCCAAGCTGGTGATGGCGGTGGCCTGCGCCAAGGTTCCCAAGTTCACCGTGGTGATCGGCGGTTCGTTCGGCGCCGGCAACTACGGCATGTGCGGCCGCGCGTACTCGCCGAACTTCCTGTGGATGTGGCCGAACGCACGCATCGGCGTGATGGGCGGCGAGCAGGCCGCCAGCGTGCTGGCCACGGTCAAGCGCGATGGCATCGAAGCCAAGGGCGGCCAGTGGCCGGCTGCGGAGGAAGACGCGTTCAAGGCGCCGATCCGCGACCAGTTCGAGCAGCAGGGCCACCCGTACTACGCCAGCGCGCGCCTGTGGGACGACGGCGTGATCGATCCGGCCGACACCCGCCGGATGCTGGCCCTGGCGCTGTCGGCCAGCCTCAACGCCGCCCCGCAGCAGACGCGCTTCGGCGTGTTCCGCATGTAATCCATGCCATGACCGAGCACGCTCCCATGAAGCCCGTTGCCATGTTCACCAAAGTCCTGATCGCCAACCGTGGCGAAATCGCCTGTCGCGTCATCGCCACCTGCCGCCGCCTCGGCATCGCCACCGTGGCGGTGTATTCCGATGCCGACCGCAACGCGCGCCACGTGCGCCTGGCCGACGAAGCCATCCGCATTGGTCCGGCCGCCGCGCGTGAGAGCTACCTGCGCGGCGATGCGCTGCTCGACGCGGCACGCGCGACCGGCGCGCAGGCCATCCACCCCGGCTACGGCTTCCTGTCCGAGAATGCCGACTTCGCCGATGCCTGCGCCGCCGCCGGCATCACCTTCATCGGGCCGCCGGCCAGCGCGATCCGCGCGATGGGCGACAAGAGCGCGGCCAAGGCGCTGATGGCCAAGGCCGGCGTACCGCTGACCCCGGGCTACCACGGCGACCAGCAGGCACCGGACTTCCTGCGCACGCAGGCCGACGCCATCGGCTACCCGGTACTGATCAAGGCCAGCGCCGGTGGCGGTGGCAAGGGCATGCGCAAGGTCGAGCGCAGCGAGGACTTCGTCGATGCGCTGGCCAGCTGCCAGCGCGAGGCGGCCTCGGCGTTCGGCAACGACCACGTTCTGGTCGAGAAGTACGTCGAGCGCCCGCGCCATATCGAGATCCAGGTATTCGGCGACAGCCACGGTGACGCGGTGTACCTGTTCGAGCGCGACTGCTCGGTGCAGCGCCGCCACCAGAAGGTGCTGGAAGAAGCGCCGGCCCCGGGCATGAGCGCGGAACGTCGTGCTGCGATGGGCAAGGCGGCGGTCGATGCCGCGCGCGCGGTGGGCTATGAAGGTGCGGGCACGGTGGAGTTCATCGCCGGCCCGGACGGCGATTTCTACTTCATGGAAATGAACACCCGCCTGCAGGTCGAGCACCCGGTCACCGAGTACATCACCGGTACCGACCTGGTGGAATGGCAGCTGCGCGTGGCCTCGGGCCAGCCGCTGCCGCTGCGCCAGGAGCAGCTGGCCATCCACGGCCACGCGATCGAAGCGCGCCTGTATGCCGAAGATGCCGACCGTGGCTTCCTGCCCTCCACCGGCACCCTGCGCCGCCTGCGCCTGCCAATCCCGTCGGCCCATGTGCGCGTGGATACCGGCGTGGAGGAAGGCGACAGCATCACCCCGTACTACGACCCGATGATTGCCAAGCTGATCGTCTGGGACGTGGACCGTGATGCCGCGCTGCGCCGCATGAGCCAGGCGCTGGCCGACTGCCAGGTGGTAGGCGTGACCACCAATGCCGGCTTCCTGCGCCGGCTGGTGAATACCGGTTCGTTCGCGCACGCCAGGCTGGATACCGCGCTGATCGAACGCGAACAGGCGGCATTGAGTGCAGTGGGCGAAACGGATGATGCCCTGTGGCAGCTGGCCGCCGTGGCCGCGGTTGCTGGCACTGCCGGTGCCAGCACCGACGCGCGCGACCCGCATTCGCCATGGCAGGCCCAGGATGGCTGGCGCCTCGGCGCATCGGCACCGCGCGTGCTGCCGCTGCAGCAGGGCGAACGCAAGCACACGCTCAAAGTGTGGGCACAGGCCGATGGCTGGCGCGTGCAGCGCGATGACGCCGCGCCGGTTCAGGTGATCGGCACAGCCGATGCGCAGCATCTTACCGTACAGCTGGGCGAGCGCCGCTGGACTCTACAGCTGCTGCGCGACGGTGACCAGCTGTATCTGTTCGGCGCCGATGGCCAGCACCGTTTCACCCTGCATGATCCCGTGGGCGAATCAGACCACGCCGTGGCCGATGCCGGCAGCCTGCTGGCACCGATGCCGGGCAGGATCGTCGCCACGCTGGTCGCCGCCGGTACCGAGGTCAAGCGCGGCACACCGCTGGTGGTGCTGGAAGCGATGAAGATGGAGCACACCCTGCAGGCACCGGCGGATGGGACGGTGAAGGGCTATCGCGCCAAGGCCGGCGACCAGGTGGGTGATGGCGCGGTACTGGTGGACTTCGAAGCGGCGTGATGCAGCAGAGGCCGCGCGGGGTCAGCCCGCGCGGTCTTCAAGGTTCCAGATCGTGCCTGCCGGGTCCAGTTCGCTGGTCGTCATCCGTGATGCACGCCATCCGAAACCGCAGACCGCGAGTACCCCCTCGTTGATCGTGTCCAGGCCCAGGGCACGTTCGATGGGCTTTTCGTTGATCGCTGCAGTAATGAATGCTCCCAGGCCGGCATCCGTGGCCGCCAGGTACAGCGTCTGGGATAGATGTCCCGCCTCCATCGCGACAACCCGATAGCTTTTCCCATGCTGGCGATACTTCCAGTACGTCCTGTTGAAACGCGGGGCCAGGACCACCAGCACGTGCGCATCCGCGAACCAGTGCTGCTGCCCGACCATGGACATCACGAAGTCGCGATCGATGGCCACGGGGCAATCAACCGGCATCAGTCCGTGGCCCTGCGCTCGATAGAGGTACATGCCCGCGGCAAGTCCATCGACATTGCGCACCAGCACGTAGGCTTCCACAGGATGCAGTCCGCCGCCCGAAGGGACGTTCTTCTTCAGGAACACCAGATCATCGCCTTCGCGCTGGCAGCTGCTGCTGCCGAATGCCCGCTGCAGCATCTGGCTCAGCAGGGGCAGCGGCAGTGATCGGGTGACATCGAAGTTCCGGCAGGTGACGCGCCGCGCCAGCAGTGCGTCGAAATCGTTGGACTGCTGAGGCGGCAGTGGTACCAACCCAGCGTCGGCAGCGGCAGCGTGCGGTGGCGGCGGTCCCAACGTCCTGCGCATCTGCGAGGCCGTTTCGATCTGTGATTCACGCATGTTGCGAACGGCGTCAACATCCTCCCAGCGTGAGAAGGCATGCATGACCGCAGCCAGGGGATGCCAATGCGTTGCACGCAGCCGCTCGTCACGAGCGGCAACATCGTCATCCTGCCCCCGGGTCAACACCAGGCCACTGGCGATCAGCAGGTCCATCGCGGGTGAACAGGCCTCCCCTGCCTCAAGCGTGGTCCATGCACTTGGGCTCAGGCTTCCCAGCAGTGCCTGTGCCGCAGCGTCCAGCACCACCGGTCCATCCAGGTGGGGGGCGAGTGCCTCCCAGGCAAGCGTGCGCACCAGCCCATCACCACCGCGCAGCAGGCCCTCAAACTCGAACCGGATCTGCTCGGTGGGCTGTACCACTACGATCGCGCAGCGCCTGACATCCATCGGATCAGCCCTTCCTTCATCGTGAATCCACGTTATCGAACCGCGACCCGATTCCTTTACATCTCCCGCTCTACCCTCTCAAGAACCGCTTGGCCAAGCCGACATCACCACTGCCCCTCGACACTCCATGGATGCAGGACACAATGCCCACGTTGACGCTCTCGCTGCCGGTCGCAAGGACGCTGGTTCAGCGCCTCGCCACCGATGACACCTTCCGCCAGCTCTTCGCCACCGACACGGCTGCCGCGATACTGCTGGCTGGACACGTTCCATCCAACCCGGCTGACCTTCAGCAGTTCGTCCAGGATTGCTGCAAGAACATCTGCCTGGCGGAGAAAGACGTCATCGCACAGGCCGAAGAGCAGATCATCGCCATGCTGACCAGTGGTACCGGCTACTCCGTGCCGATGCTTGAGGACGGTTACGGCTCGCCGCGCACGCTGCGCTGAGGCATCGAGGCCATGGTGTCGGCAGCCTCGATTGCCGGCGTCGCCATGAGCCTCCGCACATCCACTACGTTAAGCGCCTGCAGGCAGAAGCTGCATTGCGCTTCTGCATATGCAAATCCGGGGCGATCACGCAGCCAACGCGTCTGCTCCTGGGCAACATCCTTCAGGCCCGCCTCCAGCGCCAGGTCACGCACTGCCAGCCGCACCTGCAGGCGTGGCTGCTTCTTCAGCAGCGGTACGAGCAGGTCCAGCCCGGCCTGGGGTCGGCCCTCATGCTGCATCATCCGCCCGGCCAACAGGGTGACGTACTGGCGCAACACGCTGCTGTCAGGGAGATCCTGAAGCGCGTTCATCCGGGCCTGGACCGCCTTGGCCGGTGCGGCATCGCCCAGTCTCAGTGCCAGCAAGGCTGCTGCGTGTGCTGCAACCAGGCGATCCACTACCTCCACCGCGGGTTCGCCGCTCAGCTCTGCGAACGGCGCGGTCGCGGCCACGCGCGCCACCATCAGCGCCTTCGACCTTCTGCCGGCCATCATGTAGGCGACGGCCAGGGGCATGTCGAAGTTGTACCGATCCATGCCCTGGCGCTGTCCGGCAAGCATCCTTCCCTGTTCGGCGAGCTTGATGGCGCCCTCGACATCGCCTTGGTCAAGCGCAATCGTGGTAGCGAAATTGCCAGCATGGAAGTTGCCTGGATCGATCCGCCCAAGCAGCGCATTGGCCTTCTCGAACTCGGAACGCGCTGCCGCTACCGTCGCCTGGCGCATCAATGCACCTTCCCAACCATTGCCGGCGGCACGACTGAACGCGATGTCAGCCTCTGCGTAGCGCTCGCTGGCCAGCAAGGCGCGGCCGTACTGGTCCTGCGCGATCTCAGGCAGTTCGACCCTGCTTTGTGCAACACGCCTGGAAAGCGCCAGGGCCTCGGCAAGGCGGTTCTCGTGGAAAAGATTCAGACCGGCGTTGTAGCTTGCAGGCATGTAATCCGGATACAGCTCCGCCATGCGCGCCCAGCCATCGGTGGCGCGATCCGGATCACTGATCTGCAGCGCCCAGTTCTGCACGTACAGGCGCTCGCGTGGCGTAAGGTGCCCTGATCGACGGTCGGCCTCTGCCAGCAGACGCCGGGCATCGCGGTAATTCATCATGGCGAAGCGACAGCGGGCTTGGCCCAGCCATGCCAGGGCGAACTCAGGATCGACCTCGATCGCCTGCCCGAAGAACGCCATCGCGCCGTTGAAATCTCCTCGGCTGTAGCGCTTCTGGCCCAAGGCAAACGCACGCAACGCATCCATGCTGCCCGTGGTCACCTCCGGCAGGGATTGGCTGTCGCGCTGGATCAATGTGGGCTCTTCGCCCAGGCGATCGCGTAGCTGGCGCGAAACATCGTCCACCGCCGCCAGTACCGCACCCGCCTTCGCATCGGCGGATACCACGGCCAGGGTGCGCAGCGTCGACGGCTCGACCACCTCCACGCTGAAGCGGGTTCGGCCGCCGACATCGGTCGCCGATGGCACGAACACCAGGCGGGCGCCCGTGCGCACCGCCACAGCGGCGGCATCGCCACGTTCACGGACACCGCGATCCGGCGGTTTCCGCATCATCTCAAGGGTGCGGCCGACGCGGTCGTCACTGACTACGTTGACGTAGCGGGACTGCTCGAGACTGATCCGGAACGCCTGGTCCAGGGCGTCATCGAGCAGTCGATTGCCGGTGAGGTTATGCAGCCCGCCAAGCACCACCCAGTCGCGTTCGGCGAACGCGATGGCCGGCTGTGGCCGGGTCAGCAACCAGACGCCAAGCACCGCGGCCAGCAGTACGGCGGCCTGCGCCGCCATCGCCAGCGGACGGCGCCACAACGGAAGATCACGCCGGGCCTTGGTCGTGTGCCGCAGCCGCCCCGGGGTGGGCATGCCCGCCGCCTGCACGCCGTAGACTTCGGCTGGCTGGCTCACGCCCTTGAAGCGCCATCGCCCGAACGATCGCCATTGCAGGCCTTCAGCCATCGCGCCCAGCGACCCACTGGAGCGACGCACGATGGATTCGGCCACCGCCGAAAGCAGGATCTGGCCCGGACGTGCCAACTGCATCAGGCGCGCCGCCGTCGGCTTGGCCAGGCCTTCGACTTCAATCGCCTTGGCGCCAGCCCGCACTGCCTCGGCGCTGTTCTCCCAGGTCAGCACATCGCCCACATGCAGACCGGCCCGCGCCTGCAGATGGATCTCGTGTCTCTGCCCCAGCGGCTGCAGCCCACGCTGGTAATCCAATGCGAAGCCAAGCGCGTCGATCGGGCGCTCGAACAGCATGAACAGCCCGTCGGAGCGATCGATCAGCTGGCCGTTCCAGCGCTGCTGCAGCGCCAGCACCAGCCGGTCGTGTTCCTGGAACAGTTCGGCGGCAGCGACATCGCCGATGCGTTCGACCAGCAGCAGCGAGTCACACAGGTCGGTGAACAGCAGGGCGCGCAGTTGCTGGTTGTGCGGCGCCGACGTTCCGTTGTCGCCATTCATCGCCTCTGTCTCCCGATCTAGGGTGAGTCCACTGCGTCTGCCCAACGCAGGCAGTTGCCACCATCACGCTTGGCCTGGTACAGCGCACGATCCGCGCTGGCGTACCACTCGCTCCAGCCCGCATCCGGGTCCAGCAGGCTGGCGCCGATGCTGACCAGGCTGACGTGCGGCGTGCCGTGGCTGCGCTCGAGCAGGCCGTGTACCGCGCTGAGGATGAACTCTGCCGCGTGCTGCACGATCTCGTGGTTGCCACGACGCAGGATCAGGCAGAACTCGTCACCGCCGAGCCGGCAGGCCAGGTCCTGCTCACCGGCCATCGAGCGCAGGATGTTGCCCATGCTCTGCAGCACGCGATCGCCGGCCTGGTGGCCATGGCGGTCATTGATCTGCTTGAAGCGGTCGCAGTCGATGAGCAGCAGCGCCTGCGGCAGCCCACTGCCATCGGCGCGGCATTCCTGCAGGTACAGGGTGAGGCCACGGCGGTTGTGCAGCCCGGTCAGTTCATCGGTACGCACCAGTTCACGGGTGTGGGTCAGCTGGTGGGTAGTGATGTACAGATTGTCCAGCGCGGTTTCCAGATCATGGTTGCGCCGGCGCAGCTGGCTGATCAGCGCCTGTTCGTTGGTCAGCACGCGCATGATCGTGCGGCGCAGGAAGTAGGCGACCAGGCCCGGATCGGATTCCACCAGACGATGGAAGTCGGCGGGCCCCAGCTCAAGCACCTCGCAGTCCACCAGGGCGCGCGCACTGGCGCTGCGCGGGTGATCACCCACCAGCAGGCCCAGCTCACCGAAGAACTCCTGCTGCCCGAGGGTCTTGATCACCAGGTCCTCGCCGAAATCCAGTTCGATCTGGCCTTCCAGGATCACGTACATGCGCTCGCCACGGTGGCCACGCTGGAACAGCCACTGCCCGGCATGAAGCTTGCGTGGACGGGCAAATCTGGCGAACAATGCGACCTCGGCATCGGACAGCAGCGCATGCACGATCTCGGCCATCGCCACCCGGGCGATACCTGACGTCACATCACTGTTCTCGGCCGCACCCCTGCCGGTCATTCCCTGCACCCGCCGCCAGCGTCCCCTGGTGAGCCGCGGAGCATAGCACCGCTTTAAAATGTGCGCCCTATCTCATTTTGAGCCGTGTGGTCCGCTTTCCCGATGTGAAGGCGCACGGTGGCCGTTCTGCCCGCCACGGTCCAAGGAAAAGTCGTTCCGGATCAATCTGATGGCCACCTTCACAGGGTTTCGGCCAAGTTGCCGGACTGTGGGGTGCGCTGGATTGACGCTGCATGCGTTCATCGCGTTTCCATCGATACAACAACGCCGGCAGGTCCCCCGACCGGCCGGCGTTGCCTGGCCCTTCCCTGGCCACCCTGATCGGATTCGCGCCCACGGTAGAGCTGGCCGCTGGCCGGCTTCTCCGTAGTGCACGAAGGCGCACGTGGGTGCCGGCCAGCGGCCGGCACTACCGCATCACGCGGCGCGTTCGCTGCGCCCGCCGTGGAACTGCTCTTCTTCGGTCGAGCCGGTCAACGCGGTGGTCGAGGACTGGCCCTGCTGGATCGCCTGGGTCACGGCATCGAAGTAGCCGGTGCCAACCTCGCGCTGGTGCTTGACGGCGGTGAAACCACGCTCGGCGGCTTCGAACTCGGCTTCCTGCAGTTCCACGAACGCGCTCATCTGGCGGCGTGCGTAGCCGTGGGCCAGATTGAACATGCCGTAGTTCAGCGCGTGGAAGCCGGCCAGGGTGATGAACTGGAACTTGTAGCCATAGCTGCCCAGCTCACGCTGGAACTTGGCGATGGTGGCGTCGTCCAGGTTCTTCTTCCAGTTGAAGCTGGGCGAGCAGTTGTAGGCCAGCAGCTTGCCCGGGAACTTCGCATGGATCGCCTCGGCGAACCTGCGTGCGAATTCCAGGTCCGGCTTGCCGGTCTCGCACCACACCAGGTCGGCGTAGGGCGCGTAGGCCAGGCCACGGCTGATCGCCTGGTCCAGGCCATTGCGGGTCTTGTAGAAGCCCTCGACGGTGCGCTCGCCGGTGGTGAACGGGCGGTCGTTGCCGTCGATGTCACTGGTCAGCAGATCCGCGGCCTCGGCATCGGTGCGCGCGACCAGCAGGGTCGGCACGCCCAGCACGTCGGCGGCCAGGCGTGCGGCGTTGAGCTTCTCGATGGCCTCGCGGGTCGGCACCAGCACCTTGCCGCCCATGTGGCCGCACTTCTTCACCGACGCCAGCTGGTCTTCGAAATGCACGCCGGCGGCGCCGGCCTCGATCATCGCCTTCATCAGTTCGAAGGCGTTGAGTACGCCGCCGAAACCGGCTTCTGCGTCGGCCACGATGGGCTGCAGGAAGTCGATGTCATCCTTGCCTTCGGCGTGGTGCAGCTGATCGGCACGCAGCAGCGTGTTGTTGATGCGCTTGACCACCGCCGGCACCGAATCGGCCGGGTACAGCGACTGGTCCGGGTACATCTGGCCGGCCAGGTTGGCGTCGGCCGCCACCTGCCAGCCGGACAGGTAGATCGCCTTCAGCCCGGCCTTGACCTGCTGCATGGCCTGGTTGCCGGTCAGCGCACCCAGCGCGTTGACGAACTCGCGCTCATGCAGCGATGCCCACAGCTTCTCCGCACCCAGGCGGGCCAGCGAATGCTCGATGTGGACGGTGCCGCGCAGGCGCACCACGTCGGCGGCGCTGTAGTTGCGCTGGATGCCTTCCCAACGCGGGTTGGTATCCCAGTCGTGCTGGATCTGTTCGGCAGTGGGCAGCTTGCTCATGTCTTTCTCCAGTTCGGTTCGTGCGTGCAACGGGGAGGGAAACGGCGGGTTTGCGGGCAGTCGGTCAGTCGATGCGCGCGTAGGCCGGCAGGGTCAGGAAATCGGTCAGTTCGTCGCTGCGGCTCAGTTCGCCGAGCAGGGCGATGGCCTCGCCGATGCGTGCGCCACCGGGCAGCGCGGCGGTATCGCCCAGCCGTGCCGGCAGCTGCGAGAGGGTGGAATCCAGCAGCGCGAGGTCGATCGCGGTGCCGTCGTCCAGCTGCTGGCCCGGCGTGTGCAGCCACTGCCACAGCTGGCTGCGACTGATCTCGGCGGTGGCCGCATCCTCCATCAGGTGGTGGATCGGCACGCAGCCGTTGCCATCCAGCCAAGCGGCCAGGTAGCGCACGCAGACTTCCACGTTGCCTTCGAAACCGGCGCGGGTGATGGTGCCCGGCGGCCGTGCGATCAGTTCGTCGCGGCCGACGCGCACGTCCTGGCGCAGCACGCTGTGCTGGTTCGCAGCGGGCATGTGTTCGTCGAAGATCGCCATCGCCACCGGAATCAGCGCCGGGTGCGCAACCCAGGTGCCGTCATGGCCAGCGGTGACTTCGCGCAGCTTGTCGGCGCGCACGCGGGCCATCGCCTGTTCGTTGGCGGCGGCATCGTTGTTGATCGGAATCTGCGCGGCCATGCCGCCCATCGCATGCGCACCGCGGCGGTGGCAGGTCTGGATCAGCAGTTCCGAATAGGCCTTCAGGAACGGCTGGGTCATGGTCACCTGGCCGCGTTCGGGCAGCACGCGGTCGGCGTGGCGGCGGAAGGTCTTCAGGTACGAGAAGATGTAGTCCCAGCGCCCGCAGTTCAGGCCGACGATGCGGTCACGCAGCGCGTGCAGGATCTCGTCCATCTCGAACACCGCCGGCAGCGTTTCGATCAGCACCGTCACCTTGATCTGGCCATGCGGCAGGCCGAGCATGCCTTCGATGTGCGACAGCGCGGTCTCCCACAGCGCCGCCTCTTCCATGCTCTGCAGCTTGGGCAGGTAGAAGTACGGGCCGCGGTCCTTCGCCTGCAGGGTGCGGGCGTTGTGGAAGGCGAACACCGCCGCGTCGAACAGGCCACCGGCCAGCGGCTGGCCGTCGATGGCCACGTGCTTTTCGTCCAGGTGCCAGCCGCGCGGGCGCACGATCAGCACCGCCTGCTCGTCGTACGGGCGCAGGCTGTAGTGCTTGCCATTTGCAGCGGTGAATTGCAGGTCACCGCGCACCGCCGCCGCCAGCGACTGCTGGCCGGCCAGCAGGTTGCGCCAGGTCGGCGAGGTCGAATCCTCGAAGTCGGCCATGAACACCTTGGCGCCGGAGTTCAGCGCGTTGATGACCATCTTCGGGTCGGTCGGGCCGGTGATCTCGACGCGGCGGTCCTGCAGCGCGGCCGGCAGCGGGGCAACGCGCCAGTCGCCGTTGCGGATCGCGGTGGTGTCTTCACGGAAGTCCGGCAGGCCGCCCTGGTCGAAGAACGCCTGGCGCTCGCGGCGGGCCTGCAGCTGTGCCTGCCGGCCCGGCTCCACCGCGCGGTGCAGCGACACCAGCAGGGCCAGCAGCGGCGCCGGCAGCACGGTGTCCTGGCCGGCCACGCGGGTCGCCAGGGCGATGCCGGGGGTAGCCTTGCTGGCAGGGGTGGGAACAGCGGAAGCGACGGCGGACATGGGGCGACTCCAGCGGTGGGGGAACGACTCCACGGTGCCGCTGGGCAGGAGTATTTGGCAAAACAGTTTTTGCAATGCTTTACATAACTTGTGCTAATACTTGTGACGCCATGACCACGCGCCCCTCGCCAAGTCCTCGTTTTTCCTACAAATCCGACCGGTTGAAGCCGCTGCGCGCGTTCTGCCAGACCGTGCGCCTGGGCTCGGTCTCACGGGCGGCTGAGGCACTTTTCGTCAGCCAGCCGGCGATCAGCCTTCAGTTGCAGGCGCTGGAACGGGAGCTGGGGGTGCCGCTGTTCGAGCGCAGCGGGCGCCGCCTGGTGCCCAGCCGCGAGGGCCAGCTGCTGTATGAAATGGCGCAACCACTGGTGGAAAACCTGGACGGGCTGGAGGCGCGCTTCCGCGACAAGGTGCGCGGCCTGGATGCGGGCGAACTGAACATCGCCGCCAACAGTTCCACCATCCTCTACCTGCTGCCGAAGATCGTCGAACGCTTCCGCCTGCATCACCCGGACGTGCGTCTGACCCTGCACAACGCGATCAGCGCCGACGGCACCGACCTGCTGCGCGAGGATGCCGCCGACCTGGCGATCGGTTCGATGACCGATGTGCCGGCCGACCTGAGCTACGCCCCGGCCTACCGCTTCGAGCAGGTGCTGATCGCACCGCACGATCATCCGCTGGCCAGTGGCGGCGAGCTGGAGCTGGCCGACATCGCGCGCTATCCGCTGGTGCTGCCGCCGAAGCGGCAGATCACCTACCGGCTGGTGGACCAGGTGTTCCAGCGCCACCGCATCGCCTACACCGTGGCACTGGAGGTCGGCGGCTGGGAGGTGATCAAGCAGTACGTGGCGATGGGCATGGGCATTTCGATCGTGCCGGCGCTGTGCCTGAACGAGGCCGACCGCGAGCGGTTGGCGGCGCGATCGATGAAGCGCTGGTTCCCAGAACGCAGTTACGGGGTGATCGTGCGCCGGGGCAAGGCGCTGTCGGCGCAGGCGCGGGCGTTCATCGAGCTGATCCAGCCGGAGTTGTTCAGCCCACGCGATTACGACCAGAGCGGGCATTCGGAGCGGTGAGGGGTGTTCTGGTTTGCAGGGCTGCCGCCCTGCACCTGCAGAGGCCGAAGCAACGGCAACGTCAACGGCAACAGCGGGCATTCCGTGGGATGGCGGGGTGGGTCCGGTTGTGGGGGACGCCGTAAACCCGTCCATGAAGTGACCCCCGAGGCTTGGTCGCGGCATCCATGCCGCTCACACCCCCGCAACCGGACCCACCCCGCCTTCGACAGTTGGTTGCTGCTGTTGGTGCCAGCTGCTGTTGGTGGGTGCCGACCGTTGGTCGGCACGGGATCGGATCCCATCTCTGATTCATTTCCGGCTGACGATGAATAAACTGGCCGCATGTCCATCGAACTCCGCCACCTGCGTTACTTCCTCGCTGTCGCCGATACGCTGCACTTCGGCCAGGCGGCGGAGCGGCTGGGCATGTCGCAGCCGCCGCTCAGCCAGCAGATCCGCCAGCTGGAGGACCTGATCGGTGCGCGCCTGTTCGTGCGCAGCCATCGTCGTGTGCAGCTGACGCCTGCGGGCGAGCTGCTGCAGGAACGTGCACGCGCCATCGTGCAGCAGGTGGAAGCGGCGGTGGACGAGGTACAGCGCGCGCAGCGCGGTGAGCAGGGTGAACTGCACATCGGCCTGACCCGCGCCACGCCGCTGTCGCCGCAGATTCCGCGTTCGATCCTGCATTACCGCCAGCAGTATCCGCAGGTGCGGCTGCAGCTGAGCGAGATGAACACCCTGCAGCAGATCGACGCGCTGCTCGACGGGTCACTGGACGTGGGCATCATCCGCAAGCGTGCGCTGCCGCCGGAACTGGTGGCGCACAGCCTGTTCGTCGATCCGCTGGCGTTGATCGTGCATGCCGACCATCCTGCCCTGCGCAGACTGTCGAAGCAGGGCACGCTGTCGCTGCGCGACTTCGCGCAGGAGCCATTCGTGGCGTTCCGCCGCAGTGCCGGTGCCGGCATCCACGACCACATGATCGCGTTGTGCGCGGCTGCCGGATTCACGCCGCGCATCGTGCAGGAGGCGGGTGAAGCCTCGACGCTGATCAGCCTGGCCGCCGCAGGCCTGGGCGCCGCGATCCTGCCGTCTTCGTGCGATCACATCCGGGTGGAAGGATCGCGCTTCGTGGCGCTGGCCGATGCCGGTGCCCATTCGGAAGTGCAGCTGGCGTGGCATCGCGAACGGGTAACCCCGTTGATCCGCAATTTCGCCACGCTGCTGCGCGGGGCATTCGCCGGTAGAGCCGACTGTTAGTCGACTATCGCGCGCAGGGCGGGGTTTTCGCGATCTGATGGAAGAGCAGTCGACTAACAGTCGACTCTACCTCGGCAAACCCGCCACACCGTGGTTGCCGGCCAGCGGCCGGCACTGCCGTGCGTTGGGTCACGCCGTGACCGACTGTGGCGCGCGCTGCTGCAGCGTCCAGACGATGCCACCGCCGATCAGGGTCAGCGCGGCGGCGAACGCACACACGCCAAGCCAGTCCCAGGCTGCATAGGCCAGGCCACCCACACCGCCCAGCACGCTGGACCCCAGGTAGTAGGCGAACAGGTACAGCGCCGAGGCTTCCGCACGCATCGCACCGGCGCGGCTTCCAACCCAGCTGCTGGCCACGGAATGACCACCGAAGAAGCCGAACGTCACCAGTGCGATACCCAGCGCCATCGTGCTCAGCCACGGCATCGCCAGCAGCGCGATGCCGGCGCCGATCAGCGCGAACGAGATCGACAGGATGCGGCCGCGTCCGTAGCGCGTGGCCTGCTGGCCCATCCACGCCGAACTGAAGGTACCCACCAGATAGACGCTGAAGATCAGCCCGACCACGGTCTGGCTGAGATCGTAGGGCGGCGCCAGCAGGTGATAGCCCAGGTAGTTGTAGAGGGTGACGAACACGCCCATCAGCACGAACGAGGTGGCGAACAGCCACGGCAGGCCCGGGTCGGCGAACAGCATGCGCCAGCGCGACGGCAACTGGCGCAGGCCATCACGGCGGGGCTGGAAGTGACGCGACGGCGGCAGCTGCAGCCACAGCAGCACGGTGCTGGCCACGGCGATGATCGAGACCACGCCGATGCCCCAGCGCCAGCCCCAGTGATCGGCGATGATGCCGGCCAGCAGGCGCCCGCTCATGCCACCGATGGCGTTGCCGCCGATGTACAGGCCCATCGCCAGGCCCAGCGCACGGCTGTCCATTTCCTCGACCAGGTAGGTCATCGCCACCGCCGGTACGCCGCTCAGCGCCAGGCCAAGCAGGGTGCGCAGCACCAGCAGCGTGGTCCAGTCGTCCACCAGCGCGGTGCAAAGCGACAGCATGGCCGACGCCAACAGCGCAACGATCATCAACGGGCGACGGCCGACCGCGTCGGACAGCAGGCCGGCCAGCAGCATCGCCACCGCCAGCGTGCCAGTGGTCAACGACAGCGACATCGCGCTGCCGGCGGCGGACACGCCGAAGTGACGGCTGAACTCGGGCAGCAGCGGCTGCACGGTGTACAGCAGGCCGAAGGTGGAGAAGCCGGCCAGGAACAGCGCCAGCGCGGTGCGGCGGAAGGCCGGGGTGCCCTGCTGGATGCGAGTGTCGGTGCCGGTATCGAGAGTGGAGGGACGGCCTTCAACGGCCGCCGCAGTTTCGCCAGTCATGGAATCGAAGGGCCGGTGGGGACGGCCGGGCGTGGGAGGGAACGGGCCTCAGACTAGGCCCGTCCATCCAGTCGATCCATAACCTGATAAGTCAGGATTGATACTCAAGAAGTATCAATTAAGCTTACAGGCGCTGCCACTCGAAACCGTCGCCGCGGCGGTAGTACACCGCCACCGCACGGCCGTAGACCTTGTCGGCATCTACGAAGCCGAAGAAGCGGCCATCGAAGCTGTTGCCACGGTGGTCACCCAGCACCAGCACCTTGCCGTCCGGCACCACCAGGTCGGCGATGTCCGGGCCGCCCCCCATGTCCAGATCGAGGCTGGCACGGCGTTCACCGAAGGCTTCCACATCCTGCAGGTCCGCGGTCTGCAGCGGCTGGCCGTTGATGGTCAGGTGCCCTTCGTGCAGCTGCACATGGTCACCGGCCACTGCGGCAACGCGCTTGATCAGGCGGGTGCCGTCGGCTGGCGAATCGAATACCGCCACTTCGCCGCGCTGCGGCGTGCCGGTGGACATCAGCTCCCTGCTGGTGAATGGCAGGCGCAGGCCGTAGGCGCGCATGTCCACCACCACCCGGTCGCCGGGCTGCAGGGTCGGCTGCATCGAACCGCTGGGCACCACGTAGTGGTTGGCGAGGGTATCGCGGGCGGCGGCGAGCAGGCCGAGCATCACCAGCAACGGCAGCGCCTCCTTTTTCAGCCAGGCCAGCGCGCGATCAGAAAAGGGAGGGCGGGCAACGGCGTCCATGGCAGGCTCCGGGTGGGTGGTAGCTGCATCAGACCACACATGGGGGGAGAGGTTCCCGGTAGCGCCGGGTTACGCAGGTTTTACGCGCGGGACCGGCCGCGGGCATCGCACCTTTACGGCCAGCGCGCGCATCGTGTGCCCACCGCGCCACAGGGCGCATTCCGCAAGGTGTTGTATGACCCTCCTGGTGATCCGCCACGCATCTTCGTCCGCGCCGCGCCCGCAATTGCCGGCGCAGCTGAGCGGCCATCGCGTACTGTGCAGCGACTGCGCCAGCCTGTCCGAAGTGCGCCAGTGCCTGTGCCAGCCGCAGGCGCGTTCGGCCGACTGGGTGCTGCTGGATGTCGGCGTGGCCGACGAGGCGCAATGGCAGGCCGAGGGCGGTGCGCTGCAGGCGGCGCTGGAACGGCTGCCGGCGCAGTACATCGAGTTGCAGGCACCCAGCGAGCCCGGCCTGGAGTCGCGCCTGCGACTGCAGCGTGGCCCCGCGGCGGTGGTCATCGACCAGCGCAGTCAGCAGGCCGGTTACCCGTTGTCGCTGGCCATCGTCGGCCGCCGCCTGGCGCAGGAGGGCTGAGCGATGTCGATCTTCATCATCCGTGGCCCGGAAGCCGCCGGTGCATTGATCCGCACGGCGATGCCACTGCCGGCGCCGGTATTGAAGTCGCTGGTGCACCGGGCGATCGACGCCGGCACCAGCGTGGCGATACGCGCCTGCGGCTCGGAACAGGAACTGCTGGACGCCCTGCGCGTGGCCGACCACAGCCGTGGCGAGGTGACGCTGCTGGACCCGGGTGCGTGTGCCAACAGCCTGCGTCTTCAGCGCCTGCTGCCCTACCTGCACAACGCCTACGTGGAAGTACATGACGACGGCGCGGTGGCCGAGCCGTGCCTGCCGGCCGGTGTCGGCCAGCGCCTGGGCATCGCCGCCGGGTACGGTGCGCAGAGCTATGTGCTGGCGCTGGACATCGCGCTGGATCACCTGGGATTGGCCGAACAGGCCAATCGCGTGCACGTGGGGACGTGATGGCCGGGCTGTGCCCGGCACCCGGTAGTGCCGGCCGCTGGCCGGCAACCTCTACAGCAACAGCAACAGCCAAAGCCGGTTTCCTGGGGGAAGGCGGGGTGGGTCCGGTTGCGGGGGACGCTGCAAGTACGTCCCTGTGAGCTTGGCCGCGGCATCCATGC